>NZ_JAHHPO010000834.1 GCF_024606365.1 Endozoicomonas sp. ONNA2 | reverse complement strand
TAGACCAATTTATCGCAACCGCAGCAGGGCAGTCTATTCTCGGACAGCCTCCTGGTGAAAGTGGGAACTTTTATTGTCTTAATCGGTCTCAATCATCAAATTAATTAAAAAGTGTGGTCAAAATGTTCGGATTACATCCTGAATCCCCATCAAACCCTGATACCAAGGCTGCGCATAGCCACAGTCAGGAAAGTGGCTCGGCCGTTGGCAGATTTGGCAGAAAAGTCGTCAACTTTTTTACCAAAAGGCATATGCCCTCCAGTGAAGAGAGTTCCGCATGGAATAACATTTCAACTTTTTTCCAAGATCTCTACGCCCGGTCAGCCAAGGTTGTCAATTATGTCTACAGACATATCGGTGAAATGTTGCCGCCCTATTTTGCCAACGCCGGAATTGGCAGCGTCGCAGGGTTCGTTGCAGGCGCCTTAACCCCTATCGGACCACTTTGGGGAACGGTTGGCGGATTGCTGATTGCTACAGGCTGGCAGTTGTGTGTTGAGTGTAACACCGATCGTGATCAACCTGATTTAGCCCGACTTTAGTTTTTCAATCCTGACCGGGGGAATATCTTCCCCTGTTTTTATGTTCGAGGCTTGAATCCCTTCCCACAGCAACTAGTTTTATATAAGTAAACTTTTTTTATCTATTCAGGCATGGAGCCCCTCATGGAAGAGCAAAACATCAAGAAACTGGCGCTGATCATATCCGCCAACTGCATTCGTCAATCCACCATTGAAGAGTGTCAGAAAAAAGGACAGATAAACGATCAACAACTGAATCAAATTAATAAAGAGATGTCTGATCGAATCTTTACCTTCCTGACCTACCTGCTGCAAAAACCCGCTGATGAATATACCGTCATGATGGAAGCCATGGCCAAACACTACCCGGAGAACTGGGAACAGCCCGAGCTGAGCAAGCTTATTCTGCAGCAACAGGCTCAAACCGCTACCTCTGCGTCAACTCAGCATTAATAACCGGTTATTCAGAAGCGATGGTTGTCCCTGCGCTACCATCAGGGACAAAAACAATGCCCGGCTGGAAGAGTCGATTCAGTTACCGATTCCAGCGGTGCTTGGTAGGGACACTCATGTATCTTTCTATCCTTTCCCTGGCGGATACCATCGACCCTGATCAACACTATCAAGCGCTGACATTCACACTGGATGAACTGTTAACAGAGCTGCGTATTGACCATGCCCCTACCCTGGAGTCAATGATCGACTCCAGCCAGATCTGGCGCAGAAAACCGGGACAGGAACGGTGGGAATTACCAGCCCTTGATATATCAACAGGCAAAGAGTATAGACTGTTTGATTTGCTTGAAAAGCTTGGACTCATTGGCCCCGTCGCGCCGTTAACAAAGCAATATGATTATGCACTGCTATTGGGAGCCACTGCCCCCGGCATGAAAAGCAGGCTGGACTATTTAGCTGACTGGTGGCGTCAGGGCGTCCGATTCAAACGCTTGATTTTTCTGGTTGGCCAGCGCCCTCTCACCCCGGGAGCTGATTACCTGGACATTCTGATAACAAAGTCTGAAAAGAAGAAGCTGGACCCACTCCCTTTTACCGAAACAGAGGCAGCCATCATGCTGCATCAACTGGTCTCCATGCCAGAGGCCATGAGAGCCCTGCCGGTTGAGTTTATCGATACGCCAAGAAACTGGAAGAGCGGACTCTGGCACAGACCCAATACCCGCGACACAATCAGGCATTGGTTAAAAACAGTGCCACTACCGGGGACTGCCCTAGTTATCTCAGACCAGCCCCATGGGCTTTACCAGAAAGAAGTGGTAAAACAGGAGCTGCCGGGCTTTACCATTGATCTGGCAGCAGGTCCGGCAAACCCGGCAACCACTGTGCCCATTTATCTGGATGCCCTCGCGTTATGGCTTCATAACCTGAAACCTTTTATTTTTCCATCAGAACCTTCAAAGACGACGATCACCCCAGGACGGCATTAACTTCTGGGCAATGCCCAACTGATCCAGTATCCGGGCAACAATAAAATCAACCAGGTCTTCCACGGTTTCCGGTCGTTGGTAAAAAACTGCTCAACAGCCTCGGGAGTATCACCGATCTCATGATCCATTTCAGTGGCCAGAACTACTTTTGCCGCCCTGGACCAGAACAAACACCTGTTGTTCTGCAGCAACGAGACACTCTAAAAGCCGAAGCCCATACTGGGCTCCGGAAGCCCCCGTGATGGCCAGGGTAACTCTTGCGGGCTTTGTCATTAATTTACTGCCAACGTTAATTTTCCTTGAACTTTTCTTTCAACCCACTGGCTATACGGCCATGAATCCCCTCAAAACCGCCATTACTCATTATTAGCAAATGGTCACCAGCCGAGGCGGTATCCACCAGATAACGCACAATGGCTTCTGTGGAATCCATAACCGATGACTTTATCGGGCTACCCTGCACTAACTCGGCCAATGGCCAGTCAAGCCCTTGGGGTTTAAACCAGATCACTTCGGAAGCCCCGGCGGTAGAGGCGATCAATGTCTCCTGATGTACGCCCATTTTCATGGTGTTTGACCGGGGTTCAATGATGACACGAATATTGGCACTTTCCCCCAGTTTGGCCCGCTGCCCGGCCAGGGTGGTGGCAATCGCCGTTGGGTGATGGGCAAAATCATCATAAATCCGTATACCGCCAACCTCCTCCACCATTTCCATCCGTCGCTTTACCCCCTGAAAGACAGACAGCGCCGAACAGGCTATATCGGGCAAAACACCGACATGGTGCGCCGCCGCAATGGCTGCCAGGGCATTGGCAACATTATGGTCACCTTCGTGCTGCCAGTTCACGGTTCCGACAACCGCGCCTTTATACAAGACCGTAAAGTGGCTGCCATCGTTACTGACCGGTGCAACCTGCCAGAGGCTTTGGCTGCCACCCAGGTCTTCCAGCTCAGACCAGCAGCCCATGGCCAGCACCTCTTCTATCTCCAAAGTACCGGCAGGATAGATAATTCGGCCAGTGCCCGGAATGGTCCTGACCAAATGGTGGAACTGCCGCTGAATAGCCGCAAGGTCAGCAAAAATATCCGCATGGTCAAATTCAAGGTTATTGATAATCAGGGTTCGTGGCTGGTAGTGAATAAATTTTGAGCGCTTATCAAAAAAGGCGGTGTCGTACTCATCCGCTTCAATAACAAAAAAGGGGGTACTGCCAAGTCTTGCAGAAATCCCGAAGTCTTTGGGGATGCCGCCAATCAGAAAACCCGGGGACATGCCTGCATAGTCCAGTATCCATGCCAGCATACTGCCGGTACTGGTTTTTCCGTGGGTGCCGGAAGCTGCCAATATCCAGCGACCGGGAACGATGTACCTGGCAAAAAATTCGGGACCTGAAACGTAGGGAAGCCCCTTCTCAAGTACATACTCTACCGCAGGAATCCCCCGTTTCATGGCATTGCCAACCACCACCAGATCCGGTGACGGGCTGAGTGCTTCAGTACCATACCCCTGAAATAATGAAATACCCTGCTCTTCCAGCTGGGTACTCATCGGCGGGTAAACGTTCTCATCAGAGCCTGACACCTCAAAGCCAAGCTCTCTGGCCAGCATGGCCAGGCTTCCCATAAAAGTCCCACAAATACCCAAAATGTGTATATGCATTCTCAATTTCTCCAAAACCGGAATTTTGACATTGTTTTTGCCTCAGGCGCAAAAGGACATTGACATCTTAAGGCCATCAGCCCTTAAAAGATCCTCAACAACGAACCAGACAAAGCGCTACCAATAAACTCTCGATCGGGTATCATCAGCCATGAACACACAACAACACACAGAAACACCCGGAATTTAACCGATGACATTGAAGCACGCTTTTTACGCACAGTCTGGCGGTGTTACCGCGGTTATCAATGCCAGCGCCTGCGCGGTTATTGAAACAGCTCGTCGTTACCCGGATAAAATCGGTAAAGTCTACGCCGGGCATAATGGCATACTGGGCGCCTTGCGTGAGGAGCTTATCGACACCTCATACGAATCCGATGAAACCATCGGTGCCTTACTGAGGACTCCCGGTGGTGCCTTTGGTTCCTGCCGTTACAAGCTGAAGTCATTCGAAGAAAGTGAAGCGGAATATCGTCGGTTAATTCAAGTATTCCAGACTCATAACATCGGCTATTTCTTCTACAACGGTGGCAATGACTCCATGGACACGGCCTGGAAAGTGTCCCAGCTCAGTGAAAAAATGGGGTATCCGATTACCTGTATCGGCGTCCCCAAAACCATCGATAACGACCTGGCGGTTACCGATAACTGTCCGGGCTTTGGCTCCGCGGCCAAATACCTTGCCGTATCCACCAAAGAGGCCAGCCACGATATTGCTTCCATGTGCGATACCTCCACCAAAGTGTTTGTTATGGAAGTCATGGGACGACATGCTGGCTGGCTGGCGGCAGCTACCGGCCTTGCTGCCCGGCAGGATGGCGACCCACCGCATATTATCCTGTTCCCTGAGTTGCCGCTGGATAAAGAAAAATTTCTCAAAAAAGTCCATGAAACCGTTAATAACCAGGGTTATTGCGTGATCGTTGCTTCAGAGGGTGTCAAATACGACGATGGCAGCTTTATCTCAGCGTCCACAACGGTCATTGACTCCTTTGGCCATCAGCAGCTTGGTGGCGTGGCTCCCACCCTGTGTAACATGATCAAGCAGGAGTTGGGCTACAAATATCACTACGCCGTCGCTGATTATCTTCAGCGCTCCGCCCGCCATATCGCTTCACGTGTTGATGTAGAGCAGGCTTACGCTGTGGGGAAAGCCGCGGTTGAGCTGGCCGTAACGGGTCATAATGCCGTGATGCCCGCCATCGTGCGGGAGTCTGACTTGCCTTATCGCTGGGCGATCAAAGAAGTACCACTGGAGAAGGTCGCCAACTTTGAACGTAAAATGCCATTGGATTTCATCAGTGAAGATGGCTTCAACATTACCCAAACCTGTCGGGGCTATCTTGAACCGTTGATTGAAGGAGAAGAGTATCCCGCCTACCTGAACGGCCTGCCCCGTTTTGCCAGGTTGAAAAAAGTGTTTGTCGAGAAGCAGCTGGATACACCATTCAATGTGTAATGTTCGCTTAAACGTTCATTAATCAAGGTCGGAGTAAAAACGAAAGTCATTCCGACCTTCATGCTTCGCTACATACATCGCTTCATCTGCCACCTTGATCAAACCGTCAGCATCACTGGCATTCTCAGGGTAAAAGGCAATACCGATACTGGTGCCTACTTGTCTTGAACAATCACCCAGTGCATGGGGCTCCTTAAGTGCGGTGAGAATTTTATTGGCAACCGCTCTGGCATCTTCCAGACTCTTGACATCATCCAGAACCACGGCAAACTCATCACCACCGAGTCTGGCAATCAGGTCAACCTTACGGATACAGCCCTCAAGACGATTGGCAACACTGATCAGTAACTGGTCGCCGGCATCATGGCCTAGCTGATCATTGATCTCTTTGAAATGATCCAGATCCAGGAACATAACCCCCGTATTATTGTGGTAGCGGTCACTCCGGTCCATTGAGGACTGAAGAAACTCCCTGAATAACGTCCGGTTAGCCAGCCCCGTGAGGCTATCATACTTGGCCATTCTCAAGAGCTGGTCTTCCAGCTGTTTGCGCTCAGTTATATCCTGAAAGACAAACACCGCGCCCTGGACAACGTTCCTGCTATTCACGATGGCAGCAATGTTGAATTCTGCCGGAAACTTTCCCTGGCTGACGTTTATTAATTCAGTGGACTGTTTAAGTGTCCCGCCCTGCTCAAAACACTCACGATAAATATCTGACGTCTGCCATCGATCCTGTGCAGTTTCACCTGTGGCAGCATCCAACAGAAACCGGCTGATATGCTGATCCAGAAAAGTTTGTTCAACACCACCCAACAACTCACAGGCTGTCGGATTGATAAAGGTTATCTTGCCCTCTTTATCTACCCCGACAATACCTTCTCCTGCACAGTCCAAAAGCAGCTTGTTCTTCCGACTGATCCATTGCAGCTCCCTGGTGACCTGTTCAAGCTCCAGCCGCTGTTCCTCCAGCTGTAAAAATACTTTCACTTTACCCAGAAGAATTTCCGGAACGATCGGCTTGGGCAAATAATCAACAGCGCCCGACTGATAACCTTTAGCCACATAGTGCTGATCTTTATTAATTGCCGTAACAAAAATAATGGGAATATTGGCCGTTTGCTTGTTACTGTGCAGCAATGTAGCCGTCTCAAAGCCATCCATGCCCGGCATCTGTACGTCCAGAAGAATCACCGCAAAGTGATGGGCCAGAACTTCAGACAGTGCCTTTTCGCCAGAATCCACCTTGTGGATTTCAGCCCCCAGGGGCTTTAATAACTTATCCATAGCCAGCAAGTTTTCCGGGCGGTCATCCACAACCAGAATTTTGACGTTGCTGTTTGTCTCCATACCAGGCAATTCCTGTCTCATTCCCAAAAGACAGCCGTCCACCGATTGGGTAGTATTGGCCTTGTCAATTCAAGGCATCAGGCACCAATCTGATCCAGAAAGGCCGAAATTTCCTCTAGTGTCATCAGGTAATCCACACACCCGGTATCCAGTGATGCCCTGGGCATAAGGCCTATTTCGGCATTTTCAGGACATTGAGCAACGGTGGTTCCGCCAAAATGCTTCACTGTTCGAATACCATCGGCACCATCGCGATTAGCGCCAGTCAAAACCACTGCAACCAGCTCCTGTCCATAAACTCTGGCCGCTGACTGGAACAACACATCTATAGAAGGCCGTGAGTGGGCAACGGGTTCTTCAAGGTTCAGACTGATCACTCCCTGCCCCTCAACCAGCATATGGTAGTCGGCCGGTGCCAGATAGATTGCACCCGCCTGTATTCGATACTTGTCTTTTGCCACCCTGACCGGAAGCACACTCTGCCGAGCCAGCACCCTGAGCATGCCTCTGTCATCATTCAAGCCGACATGTTTGGTGACCAGAATGGGCAGTGAGAAGTCCTCTCTCAGTTCGCTGAAGAGAAAACCAAGGGCATTTATTCCCCCTGCCGACGCTCCAAGCACGACAGCCCGGGGTTTCTTCTCAACTGCAACCGAACTCAAGAACCCAGCTTCCTGTAGATGCGAAGCCTGTTGCTGACATCTTCAAGGTGGTTCCTGATCTGGCTGAACTTCAGGTTCTCTCTGCGTCCGATGCAGAGAAATCCCCTCGGGCATAAACTGTCGTTAATCAAAGTTAACGCCCTGTCCTGCAATTGCTCGTTAAAATAAATGAGCACATTGCGGCACATCACCAAATTCATTTCACCAAAAACGCCGTCAGTCACCAGATTGTGATTGGCAAACGTTACCCGTTCAGCCAAACGGCGGTTGATCTTGATGGAGTCATAACGGCTGACCCAATAATCACCAAGCTGAGCCTTCCCGCCCGCAAGACGGTAGTTATTTTCATAGCGACTAATATCTTGCGCCGGGTAGATACCGTTTTTTGCCAATTTGAGCGCACCATCATTGAAGTCCGTAGCATATATCTGACAACGATCCAGAATGCCTTCTTCTTCCAGAAGGATGGCCATGGAATACACTTCCTGACCCGAAGCGCACCCCGCATGCCATATCTTGATAAACGGGTAGGTTTTGAGTACGGGTATCACCTCTTCCCTCAAGACTTTAAATACATCCGGGTCCCGAAACATTTCAGTCACAACCACCGCAAGGCTTTTGACAAATCGATGAAACGCACGGTCATCATGGAGAAACAGTGGAATTAATCCGCTGACATAGTCAATACCCACCTTATCCATATACTTTCTTACCCGACGAATCATCGACGCCTTGGCATAGTCATGAAAGTCATAGCCGTAACGCGTCTTGACCGCGTCCAGCAGCAAGTCGAGTTCCAATCGTTCCAGATCAGCGACTGAGCCATTCTCCATCATCGCAGCAGCCACACCTTCAGCATTTCTGTCAACTTGCCCATATCCAGGGGTTTGGTCATGTAATCGTTGGCACCCGCTTCAAGGCATTTTGCCCTGTCATCAGCCATCGCCTTGGCCGTCAGGGCAATAACCGGAAGATCTTTAAATTCATTGTTCTGCCGAATGATGGCGGTGGCCTCATAGCCATCCATAACCGGCATCATGATATCCATTAGCACCAGCTCAATGCCTTCCTCTTCCTCAAGCTTGCTGATGGCATTTTTGCCATTGTCTGCCAGCACCACTTCCAGCCCAATGCCCTGAAGGGCTTTGGAAAGAGCAAATGTATTTCTCAAGTCGTCATCAACCAGCAGAATCTTGTGTCCATCAAGACGTTTCTCTGGCCCGGTCACCGGCTCATTGGGCGTATCATCTGCCTGATCATTATTCACGGTATGCAAGAACAGGCTGAATTCATCAATGATTCTGTCAAGCGCCCGGTCACCTTTCATCACCATGGCATTGGTGAATTCCTGCAACCGGGAATGTTCATCCTTATCGACCGGCTGCGCAGTGTGAATCACCACTGAAGGCATATCTTCACCCAACTTGCCCTTCATCTTTTCCAGGAACGCCAGCCCTCGTACTTCGCCCAACTCCAGGTCCATAATCAGGCACTGCCACTGTTGATCAACAAGTCCCTGCTCAGCTTCCGCCACTGTGCTGGCATACCCTACATGGAGCCCCTTTTTCTCCAGTATGTTGCCTACTTGAGATCTTTGCCCGTCATCAAGATCAAGAATCAAGACATCATGGACATCCTGACTGATGGCCTGCGCAAGGGTCAAAAATACTTGATCAATATCGGTAACCCTGACGGGTTTTTGCAAATAACCCACAACCTTAAGGTTGGGCGCCAACTCTGGACTCTGTCCCGATATGATATGCACCGGAATATGCCGGGTTGATTGATCATCTTTTAACTGCGCAAGTACCTCCTGCCCATCCATATCCGGTAAGCCTAAATCCAGAATGATGGCCGAAGGTCGATGTTGTCGGGCCAGGGCAATTCCCTGCTCTCCTGTTGTCGCATGCAAACAGCCAAAGCGATGTTTACCCGCCAGTTGAGTAAGAATGGTGATAAACTGAGGGTCATCCTCAATAACCAGTAGCTGATAATCAAACGACGCCGTAACCACAGGATCAGATACCCCTGTCTCCTCCGGTTCGTCCTTTATTTCTGGCTTTTGAACACCTGACTCATTGGCCGCCTTAGACTGATCAAACACCTCTGACACATAGTTTTCTGCCAGTACTTTCTCAGGGCCAAGAGAACACACAGGATTAGCTGGCAGAAACAGGGTGAAGGTAGTTCCTTCACCTTCCTTACTGTCCAGCTCGATAAAACCACCCAGAAGTTCTGCCATCTCTCTGGAGATCGCCAGACCCAGCCCGGTACCCCCATATTTTCGGCTGGTAGACCCGTCCGCCTGCTGGAAAGACCCAAAAATAGCGGCCTGCTTCTCTTTGGGGATACCAATACCACTGTCTTTTACAGCAAAACCAACCCAGGTATCTTCACAAAAACGGCCAGGCCTGGTCTCATTAAACATTCTTACCTGAACACTGCCTTCCTCAGTAAACTTGAAAGCATTGGAAAGGAAGTTCTTGATAATTTGCATAAGTCGCTGGCTATCAGTGAAAACAGACGTACTGGTACCGCTCTCAATGCTGATTGGAAACTGCAGGCTGCGGCTTTCTGCCAGGGGATTAAACATGGTTTCGATACTGCCCTTGACCTCCTGCAAGGGCGTATCATCAAGATTGACCGACATCTTTCCGGCTTCAATTTTGGACAGATCAAGAATATCGTTGATTAGCGACAGTAACTCTTTACCCCCGTTGTAGATCACCTGTGCAGACTCAACCTGGTCTTCTGTCAGGTTACCTTCGTCGTTTTCTGCCAACATCTGGGAAAGGAGCAATAAAGAATTCAGGGGCGTGCGCAGCTCATGGGACATATTGGCAAGGAACTCGGATTTATACTTACTGGCCCGGGCCAGCTCCTCCGCCTTTTCCGTAATCTTTTTACTGGATAACTCAATATCCTGATTCTTTCTCTCAATCTCTTCTTTCTGGATCATTAGCTGTTCGCTGAGTTCTTCGAGTTCTGCATTGGATTTTTGCAGCTCCTCGCTTTGGGCTTTCAGCTCTTCCTCAGACTCTTCGAGAATACCGGCTCGCTTTTCCAGCTCTTCATTCACCGAATGCAGCTGTTCTTTTTGTACCTTTAATGCCTCTGATTGCTCAGTGGTGGTGTCAAGCAACTGATTGACCCGGGTTCGATACTGGGCAGAGTTAATGGCAATGGCAATACTTTCAACAGAATCTTCGAGAAACAGGCGTTGTTCATCCGTCATTGGACCCAGTCGTGCAAACTCAACTCCCCCTTTTAACTCATTTTCATAGCAAAGCGGGACAATGATCAGATGAGCCGGCCCGGCAGTGCCCAGTCCGGATTCAATTTCAATATAGCCATCGGGTACATTGGCTATCTCCAGGGTTTGTCTTTCCAGTGCTGCCTGACCTACCAGCCCTTCACCCATGGCAAAACTCTGTGCATGCTGATTGCGTTGACTCCAGGCATAGCTACCCATCAACTGCAGCTGGTTTTTATCATCTTTTACAAACATGGCGCCGGAATGCATATCCAGATAGCGGGCAATATAGGTCACAATGTTTTGGCACAGTTCAGCCATCGCCTGCTCTCCACGAACACTGTTGTACAATCCTGCCTTTCCCTCTTGAAGCCAGTTTTTCCGGGTATTTTCCGCACTGACCGAACGCAACCTATCCGTCATCTGGGCAAAACTGTGACTGAGTTCGCTAATCTCATTATTACCGTTCAGAACGGTCCCTTCGGCATAGTCACCTGCAGCGACCCTATTGACCCACTGGGTAATCAGGCGGATGGGCTTGACCAGTCGACTCGTGACAAATAGAGCAATGACGACCACCAGGGCAAAGGTGATGGCGATAAGAACAAAAAGGCGTTTTCGAAAGTCCTGGACTGACGCGAAAGCATGCCGGTGGGTAACTTCTGAAAGCAGTGCCATGGGGGTTCCGGCAATATTGATCGGCAGAAAAATCCCCAGAACCTCTTCACCATGAATGTAGCTTCGAATATGGCTTAAGCTCGCTTTGGCGGCTTGACTTAAAACGTCCTCGTCGTCCAGGGCTAAAGTGTCGAGATCGTCTGAAATTGATACCAGATCATACTCATGCTCTTTATCAGGATCAGGCTCAAAAACATGGCCATCACCTGAAGCGAATATTTCGGAGTGGGTCTCCTCTTCTATGTAGCTTCCTTCATTATCGAGATGGCTTAACCATAAATTAATAAGCGGATTATCATCCTCAAATTTGAACTGCTTTTGATTCTCAACCTTAGTGCCAAATCGGATTTTCCGATCCTTACCCACCAGAAATGAGGAAAGCCCGGCTATATGCGACTCACCTTTATCAAACATACCCTGAATATTCTTCGGATGAATCTGCACTGCAATAAAACCAACCGATTTCTGAAGGAAATCAGCCAGGGGCAATATTAAAAAGATGACTTTATCATTACCTATTGGCGGATAAACAGACAGATCTGCATATCGTGGCTGTTGATCATAAAAGCTGGCTTTAACAGCCTGAGAAAAAGCGGTACTTTTCAGTTCTGAAGTAAACAGGTTTTTTCCTAAATCACTATACTCATTGACGGTGTACAGAATGTTGCCATCTCTGTCACCGAGGATTACATCGGAGTAATCATAGAATCGCAAGAAATCCACATACTCCATGGCGTACTTTTCATAGATATCCCCGTACTCCCTGGAATTAATAAATTCAGAAACCGGCTGTGTTTTATAGCCTGGAGCCATCACCAACTCGGTAATAAATGTTTCAGAAGATGATGCCATAATGAATAGATTGGTTAATACCGTATCAAAGTATTCATTAATGCGTTGAGTTAACTGAAAATTTACTGATGAAAGTTGATCATAACGATCTTTAACAATGGCTTCTTTTCCGGTTTTGTACTCATTCAGCCCAACAATAACAACAGGCCCAATGGATAGAACAATAAACCAGAGGAACAATGTGAGTGCCAGGCCACCGGTCTTTCGCCGACTGTTTTTACTGGATGACTCTGAACTCATGACCTAATCTCAGTGCTTTACCAAAGGATAGAATTTGGAACTTTTCTATCTCTTAATCATCGTTTGATTGCACAAAAAAATTAGTCCGGATATTTCATAAATTGCCCCGAATCTTACACTTGTCATTAATGTGACAATTGTTTGATATTGCCAAGATGCTTAATTTTCAGGGCCTCCAGAGATTTAGTCATCGCTGCCTAATGGCGCAGGATCAGTGGTAATCAGCTAAAATTTTAGAAAGATGGCTACTGTATCAGTATTCCCAAGGTAACCAGTGAACCTGCCAAAACACTCAGCGAGCTGGCTAACATCAATACTTCCGATTTGGTCAGCTTATCGTATTCAGGTTTCATGCTGCATTTCCTGTACGGCTACTTCGTTTATAGAAAAAGTATAGTACTGGGAAGATGGCCTATTAATTGGCGCCAGCATACAAGTTACTGGTTGATTTCAAATGAATAAATAAAAAATAACGTCAATTTTAATTACTATTGAAAATTTAAATCATTATTTTGATTCCAAAATATGAATAAGACTAGAAGGCTGTTCGAGAATAGGCTGCTCTACGCAGGAGCAGTTTGCCGAGAGTGACGGCATAAGGAGTCAAAAATATATCATTTCATATGGTTAGCTACTTATGCATTGAAAGCCGGAAACTTATCTCGCGTTTTATTGGCATAAGCCACCAGCGCCAGCATAATCGGCACTTCAACCAATACCCCGACCACTGTCGCCAATGCAGCCCCGGAGTTCAGACCAAACAAGCTGATTGCGACGGCCACTGCCAGTTCAAAGAAGTTAGAGGCACCAATCATCCCACCGGGTGCGGCAATGCTGTGCGGCTCTTGCCATTTGTACATCCAGTAGTAGGCAATGGCGAAGATGAGAACTGTCTGAATAATCAATGGAATAGCGATCAGTACGATATCTACAGGATTGGCCAGGATCCGGGGTGCCTGAAAACCAAACAGCAGCACCACGGTCAGAATCAAACCGAGGATTGACAACGGCTTTACCCGGTGGCCAAAGGTCTGTAAAGCCTGTTCAGAGTGTAGGACTTTTCGGGTTATCAGCCCTGCCAGTAATGGCACAACGATAAATAATACGACAGAAAGAAAGAGCGTACCCCAGGGTACGATAACATCGGTAACCCCCAGCAAAAACGCAGCAATCGGCGCAAAAGCCACCACCATGACCAAGTCATTCACCGCCACCTGAACCAGTGTGTAATTGGCATCACCGCGGGTCAGCTGGCTCCAGACAAAGACCATGGCGGTGCAGGGTGCCACGCCCAACAGGATCATTCCGGCAATGTATTCGTCACCAATCGCCGGTGAAATAAAGCCAGTAAAACTACCGAAAAAATAGCGAATAAACAGGATCGCCAGAAGTGCCATGGTAAATGGTTTAATCAACCAGTTGACGGTCAGGGTGACAATCAGGCCTTTTGGGCGACGATGGACGTTTTTTACTGCGGTAAAATCAATCTGTATCATCATTGGATAAATCATCAGCCAGATCAGCACCTCAATGACAAAGTTAATGCTGGCATACTCCCAGCTTCCCAGGGTGGCAAAGAATGATGGCAACAGTGTTCCTCCGACCAGCCCTGCGACCATGGCCAGAGCCACCCAGACACTCAGATAACGTTCAAAAATACCCATGATTTGAAACTCCAAATATATATCGATAATCGTCGAAAAACGATAATTTAGTACTAAGCACTTCCTTTCTATCATGTTCCCGGGTTGAACACGGGAACAAGGCAGACCATTGCGTATTGACTAAAGCGGATCAATATCAGCCAGTAACTGCTGAACCCGTTGGATGCCTTCCGGGCGCAGGCTGAAGCAGGTTTTCGGGTGCTTTACCTCGGCATGCACCAATCCGGCTTCCCGCAGAATCCGAAGATGTTCTGAAACCGTGGACTGGGCAAGACCAAGTTGCCCGACCAGGTCAGAACCCAAACACACACGCCGCGCCAGTATCCGTAATAGCCTTACCCGTGCCGGATGCCCAATGGCTTTGGCATATACAGCCAACTCCTTCTCAGCAGACTCGTTAAATTGACAGTCAGCGAGGCTTTGCAGGCATTCGGTCATTACTTAACCCACTTGCATCTTAATCGTTAAATCACGATAAAAGATAAACCGGTCTTTTTCACTTGGCAAGTACCCATAGAGCAACAAAGTCCTGCGCGAGATTCGGGGCAATTATCCGGGCCAGGAGGCTGTCAGAGAATAGCGCCCGAATGGGCGTCCCCATAGCAAGGATTGCGAGAAATTGAGGATAAAAGTTTCTGCTTCTGAGGAGAATAGCCAGGAGGCTGTCCGAGAATAGCGCCCGTAGCGAGGAT
>NZ_JAHHPO010000074.1 GCF_024606365.1 Endozoicomonas sp. ONNA2 | reverse complement strand
AGTGCCAGCACAAGGAGTCAGAAATATATGATTTCATATGGTTAGCTACTTATGGGCATAAGTCTGTCTGCCATGGCGCTGGAGAGTACGCCCGGGATGAGGACGGCGATGGTTTCCACGAGGTTCATGTGAACACAATGGAGGGATTCTGGTCGCTGCTGCGCTCTTGGTTACGTCCCCATAGAGGAATATCACAAGAGATGCTCCCTCTGTATTTGGGATTCTTTGAGTGTCTGCACAACATTAGAAAGCGTGGGAAAGCTTCGCTATCCGGCCTTCCAGGAGTATTATTCAGGCAACTCCCCGGAATCCATCAAGAGCCAAGCTTTATTCACCCGAAGCCTGCCCCGTACCCAGCCCAAGGATTTTCTATCTCATTGTTCTGATTGATGCTCTTTCTATAGCCTATAGCCGACCATCGTCTTATTGTGGATAATGTCACCCGTAAACAACAACAATTAAAGTCCGGCGGTTCGCTGGCAGGAGCATCAGGTGACCCTACCCTTTCTCATTCCGTGGCGCATAAAGCGTTGGTATGTCCGTTTTATGCTGGCTTTTATTGGCCATGGGCTGGCCAGGGCCTGTCGGACTGACAAGCTGATCCAGAAGGAAATCGCAGCATTACCCGATGGTTTTGCCTTTGCCATGGGTGTTATGCCCAGCGGCCCATCTTTATATATGAAAAAAAGTGCAGGGCGAATAAAACCGGGTCGTAACAACAGTGATACAAAGCCCGATGTGGATATTCAATTCAAACATCTTGCCCATGCCTTTAATACGCTCTCTTTTCAGGAAGGCACAGCCGATGCCTTTGCCCGGGAAAGAATGGTGGTTGATGGCGACCTTTCCACATCCATGAAACTGGTGCGTTGCTTTGAACGACTGGAAGCGATCGCACTTCCCCGGTTCATAGGCCAAAAAATCATGCGTCATTACCCGGATATCTCCCTGACGGAAAAGCTGATGGGAGCCGTGCAAATCTATCTCGGTGTTTTTTCCGGTTTTGTTATGGGGGTGTTTGCCAGATGAGCCGCAGTTATTATGAGTTCTTCAACCCGGTAAAAATCGTTTCAGGCAATGAAGCCCTGGAGCATATCCCCTATGAACTGGCCAGCCTTGGGGTAAAAAAGCCGTTGATCATTACCGATGGCGGGGTGCTTGATGCCGGTTTAATTGAGCCCGTCAAGCGGGCTCTGGTGGTTGACAGGGTTCCGATAGCGGGTGTGTATAGTGATGTACCACCTGACTCATCAACCCGTGTTGTATCGGCCATCACCGGGCTTTATCGTGAGCATGGCGCGGATGGCATTATTGCCATTGGTGGTGGGTCAGTGATTGATACATCGAAGGCGGTCAACATTCTCGTCTCTGAAGGTGGTGATGATCTGCTGGCTTACAGCGGTTCTGGTGCGCTGACCAAACGACTAAAGCCGTTATTTATTCTGCCAACCACGGCGGGCACCGGTTCGGAAGTGACCAAAGTTGCGGTAATTCGAGATGATGTCAGTGGTCGTAAAGTGCCCTATGGCTCTTCATTTCTGATGCCTGATGTAGCAGTTCTTGATCCACGGATGACCCTGACATTGCCACCGCACATCACCGCTGCCACCGCCATGGATGCCATGACCCATGCGATTGAAGCGTTTATGGGTACGGCCAAAAACCCACTCAGTGATGCCTATGCCGCTGCCGCGATTAAAGGCATTCGGGAAAACCTGCTCAAGGTACTGGCCACGCCTGATAGCAGAGACCTTCGCTTGAAGCTGGCAGAGTCCGCCACTATGGCGGGCATTGCCTTTTCCAACTCCATGGTTGGGCTGGTGCATGCCATCGGGCACTCCCTTGGGGCGATAACCCATCTTCCCCACGGCGTCTGCATGAGCCTGATGCTGCCTTATGTTCTGGAATACAATCTGCCCAAGTGTGAACAGGCGATTGGTGAACTGCTGCTTCCCCTGGCCGGTGCCGAATTTTACAGCAAAATACCTGAAGAGCGGCGGGCTGCTGAAACCATCATCTATATCCGTGCCATGCGGGATGAACTGTTTGAGCAGACAGGGTTGCCAAGAACATTGTCAGAAAGTGGCAAGGTGCAGGAGTCGCAACTGGAGGACATTGCCCGTATGAGTATTGATGACGGTGCACTGCTCTATAACCAGGTGGATGCCGGCTTTGAGCAGGTGCTGGGGTTGTTGAAATCAGCCCTGTAAGTCGCTATCAAAAAGACATCGGATCTCATCCAACAGGCGGGAGTCCAGGAGGCTGTCCGAGAATAGCGCCCGACCGGGCGTCCCCGTAGCGAGGATTGCGAG
>NZ_JAHHPO010000833.1 GCF_024606365.1 Endozoicomonas sp. ONNA2 | reverse complement strand
TGATACTCTGAGGAGCCTTGCAGATAAAAGAACCCTCCCGGTCATCAATAGCAGCAAAGAGTTCCAGTTCAAAATAACCGGCATCCATCAGCATCAGTATATAGGCCATGGATGTTGGCAGTGGTGGCAGACAGTCTCTTTCTGAACGAGTGTCTTCAGTGAGCTGCACTCGCACCAGGTTGTTGGTGAGAAGATCCATTGTCGTATGAAGCTCGACGGCAGCAGGACTGACGGTTGAGAATCTGCCGGGAAATGCTTCCTTCAGCGCATCATAAACAGCTTGCGATGAGCCGTCCTGAATAAGAATGTGCTCAAACTCTGAAAATGGACTGTCCTCATCAAACGCCATGACTTTGCGGGAAAATATTTCCAGACACTGCACCCATAGCCACAGGACAAGAGCATCTCTGTCATTTTATAAATAGAAAGGTCTCTAATAATGCTTAATCCCCCAGGAAATAATGGTGCCGTTAATAATCCACAATTAAGCGGTCCTCCCTCTTACTACGTCGATGTAAGCACCGTAATGAAAGAGGGCCAGCAAGTGGGGTTTGATTAGGTCGAGGGGGGAGGATCAAATGTCACATCCAATACTTTTGTCATACGTTGCTGTATTTGCTCTGGACTGAGCCCCTGACAGATTTGGTTGAATTCAACGACGTTTCCCGGGCAACCGATTAAAGGTATGCTCTCAAGATGTTTCAGGGTCAGAAAATCAAATGGACCAAAGGCCGCCACGATGTAATTCATTGCGCTCGCCGGCATTACCGGATATAAGTCCCCGTCCATGTCTTTCGTGAAGGGAATGGTGCTCTCCAGCGTTGCCCCGCTCTGCAGAAGCAGTCGAAGTAAGCGACACGCTTCTTTTTCATGTTCCCGGATTTGCTCGTGCTCTGGTTGATTGTTTCTGATCATTTCGGAATAAAGCAACAGGTCAAGCAAAATTTCATAATTTCCTGCATACATAAAACGCTTTTGAATGGTTAAGCCACTTTGTTTGAGTTCCAGAAGCTTCGCATAACTGTATAAACACGGATTAATCACCAACTCGATGGCCTGTTGCAATTTGTGTTTAAGATCCGGTGGGAGGGGTAATTTCGAACTCAGTGTCTCTGCCCGCAAAGACATTGGCAGCAGATTCAACAGGGCTCGGAAAGTTCCATTAGGTTCTTACTGTCTGTCCGTAGTTGCATTTTCCTGGCGAGATCAAAGGGGGACTGTGGCAATGCCCGGGGGATGGTCGTCACGAGGATTTAGCGATAATGACACAGTCTTCGTCCTGTGCCTTGTTACTCTGGCCGTAAAAATTCACCAGTCTTTTTATCCGGTTGCGTCCCCGGGCCATTCGGGACCGGTTGGTGTCCCGCAGGCTGTATACGCAACCGCAGTATTCCTGTTGATAGAATGCTTCCCGTTTGGACAGCTCAATCATTCTTTGGCTGCCCCCTTGTTTACGCCAGTTGTACGTCCAGTAGGAAACACCGGGGTAGTGCCCGGCAGAACGGATGCCGCAGTCATTGATCTGTTCCATGTTCTTCCAGCGTGAAATGCCCAGGGTGCTGGAGATCACTGAAAAGTGGTGTTCATAGGCATAAAGGGCGGTTCGTTCAAAGCGCATATCGAAACAGACGGTGCAGCGTTTACCCCGTTCCGGCTCATTTTCCAGGCCCCGGGTGCGGGCAAACCAGTGGTCGGTATCATAATCAGCATCAATAAACGGAATGTTGAGTTTGTCACAGAACCGTTTGTTTTCATCCTTGCGCAGCCGGTACTCCTCAGCCGGGTGGATGTTTGGGTTATAAAAGAATACGGTTTGCTCAATACCTGATGCCTGAATCGCTTCCATCACTTCACCGGCGCAGGGGGCACAGCAGGAATGCAGCAGGATTTTTTCAGCACCATCAGGGGTATTCAGAGCAGGACGTTGATAATTTTCCAGGGAGAGAGGGGTGTTTTTCATGGCAGTCGTACCAGTCTGACAGATAGAATGTTTACACAACCGGTAAGCATAGCAAAATATCGTCGTAAACCTTCTATCCGACAGCAGACGTCACTGGTGCCTTTTGGTAAACAGCATTTGTAATGCCTCCTGATGTGCCTCAAATAATTGATGGTAGTTTTGACAAAAGGTGTCCTCATTCGGTTCCACAAGTACCTCAAAGGAAGGCGCTATATCTTTTGCCCAACCGGGTAGATAGTAACCCCTGGCGGCACACAGTGCATGGATGATCATTTCTGCAGTACCACCGGGTCCCCTGACCGTTGGTGCCAGGTGTACATACCACCAGTGAATGCGGGGGATTACTGAAAGGTCGCCCGCCATCGCCTGATCAATTAAACCCTGAACATGCTGTAACCCCGGATTCAGTTGATCAGGATCCGTATGGATAATTAAAGCAGAGCGATTATCCTTGCCAACATAATGGTTACAACCTTCACCAAAAAAATGCAACATTCGACGCTCCCAGATTCTGGGGCTGGTCACTATTTGGGTTAGATAAACCTTATTGTCTCCTGCATTACCCACAACAACGCCATAATGTAGATCACCAACTTTAACGGGATCTGGTTTACGTTTTTCAGAGACGTATTCAATAAAGATTTTTCCTGACTTGGTTTTGTGATTAATAAAGAATTTATTATGGGTCAGCGCAACCGCACGTTGTTTAGCAAAGGAATAATTTGAGCCTAGAGGGGTGTGGGCACAAAATATGGAATATTTACTCATCGTTTCCGGATTATTACGAAGAAATCCAAATTCATCAGCACAACCATTTTCTCTGGTAATTTCTATGTTTTTACGAGTATCAATTGCTTTCTTAATTAAATCTTCAGAAGTGATATCCTTTTTGATGATTTTGTCTTTTATCCGATCAACAAATAATCTGAATTCTGAGTTAAAAACATCTGGATCACCATACGGAACCCAATGATCTCTTTTAACCAGATGATCGGGATTTTCCGACCGAATCATCAAAGGTAACAACAACTGTTCTTTTTTTACGGACAAAACCTCAGTTTCTGGCGTTTTTTCAGGAATCTTGCTGGACTTCAGGGGATAGTCCAGGGAATTTTCCAGCCTTTTATCAGCAGTTACTGCTACTTTGCCAAGCGTGCCATCATTGGCCTGGTCGCATTGTTCAGGGGAATTACCAGTGGCATGCTGAATATTAACCATTAAATCTTGATTCGATAACTGTGTTACCGATATTTTCTGATGTTCAACCGATGATGGCTGAGGGGGCAATAAATATGAACCCGTCTGACCTGCAATAGGAGGTGCATTCTTAATTGTATTCACAACTTTGAATCCTTTGTTTTAGTCGTTGTTATAATTTTCCTGGATTAAGTAGTTAACCAAATGAAATCATATTAAATGATGCAGTCAATCAATAAACTAACCATGTTGTCAGCAATTCTTGCGGACAATCATTGATGAGACAGGTTTCAGTCAAATTCAGAGTGAGGCAGAGAAGAAAGCGCAGTAGCAGTTGCCGTGCAGGGCAGTCTATTCTCGGACAGCCTCCCGGGCGGCCCGACCTGCTCGGCCCGACCTGCGCGGCCCGACCCATCTCCACCCAAGCTCTACGATCTATGGATGGAGTATTCCGTGAGAGTTGGTAAAATCCTTTGAGCAGGAGGCGGCAATGCCCTTTGGATCCGGTATACACCGGCAAAGTCGTGTTTGCCATCCGCCATTCACTGGCGGAAAACCAAGGCCTTCCCTGCCGGGGCAGACGGCTGTTAATGCTTCATACCGGAGGACTTCAGGGTCGGCGCGGAATTTGTATAAAAATATAAGAGAAAAGGTGCAGTAATGAAAACTCCCACAGCCCGGCAGATTGCCAGAATTATTCTTGAAGGGTTCAGTGACTATCGAACACGCTTTACTGACATCACCCTGGGTGCCCGGGAACGTTTTCTGAGAGCGGACTGGGGTTCAGCGCAACATGCCGCTTCCGACCGGATTAACCTTTACCATGTTGCCGTTACCGGGGTGATGACAACGCTGGCCTCACAAGCATCCTGTCTCAGCGACAGTGGCTGCTGGCAGGATGTCCATGATGCTTACCTGGATTTGATCTCTTACCGCACCGACCCGGAACTGTAACTATTCTGTGAACCCAGCCAAACCAGCCCACCAAGCTGGTAAGGAATAC
>NZ_JAHHPO010000832.1 GCF_024606365.1 Endozoicomonas sp. ONNA2 | reverse complement strand
CTGTCGTCAGGATAAACTGTGTTTTCTGAAACCCTCTGCCTTAATGAACCCTTGAGCAGAAGACTGCGCTAAATGTATTGAACAAATAGAGCCAGAGACAGTCCCATAAGTGAATAACTTCAGACTTTATACGACGGCGACCGTATATGTGAATAGTGATAACGTTTATTTCAACTATTATCCCCCTTCATGGGCTCGTTATCAGGAAAAAAAATATTGCAAAACTGTCTCCTGCAATAGGTCTTGTTTTAATCGGGCAGTAAGATACCCGCCACCGTCACAAGGGGCGTCAAAAACAGCGCCCGGGTATTTGTCCCAGAGCTGGAGCACCACTGACAACCAACTTCCAAAGGTCGTTGCGGATTTTCAAATAAGTCTCTCCTGCACTGGTCAATCGGACGTTGCTGCAACAGGCGCTGCTGCTGCAGGCGCTGCTGCTGCAAAAGAGGGTGGATATTGGCTCAGTTCTCGCGAAACATCATTATCTGATCAGTCAGAGGCTGAATGGGTATTGCGAAAAGCAAGAAAAAAAGAGTCTGGCTCTGTGAATGCCAACCGCACCTCTCAACCGGTTGCAGGCGATCATCGATGGGATAATATTCAGCGTATTAATGAAGGGTTCAGTTCTTTGAATACGGGCAAAAATCATCAGGCGCTCGAAATAGCAGAGGAAATATTACAACCCCATGCCAACTTGAGTTTGCGTGACTGTCAAAGTGCCAACCTGCTCAAGGCAAGAGCCCTTTTTAATCTGAAAAGATTTGATGATTGCCTGCAATCAATAGGGCAATTGAAGCCTCCCCTTGGCAAGGGGTTGCTGATGGTAAAGGGTCGGGCGCTTCAAGCCAAACACCGCTTCCCCGAAGCGCTGCCTATTTTTCAGGAGCTTGATAAAAATTACTCAATAAGTGAAAAGGATAAAAAAGTGAACGGTCTTGCCCTTGGTCGGCTATACGAGGATATGGGACTGGATCAGGAGGCACTGACGATCTTCAGGAAGCTGCGCACC
>NZ_JAHHPO010000831.1 GCF_024606365.1 Endozoicomonas sp. ONNA2 | reverse complement strand
GAGTGCCGGCACAAGGAGTCAGAAATATATGATTTCATATGGTTAGCTACTTAAATTACCGCCTTTTCATTACAGGTTGAAATATCGTGTTTAGCATCTTAAGTCGATTCTCTTTTGGTTATTTTGATAGAAACACTAACAATCATGTTATTTTAAATGAATTAGTCTCTGTGTTTAATTGACTTTATTAATAGCTTATTTGTCAGTAGTCCATTAAATAAAGGAGCAGAAAATGGCACTCCCAACTATATCTTCTCAATTTTCGGATTCACTGAAACAATTGACTTCATGGAGTAGCAATGGAAATCAATCTGTAAAAACAGACCAAAAATGTGCTTTTGCCGGACATGTTACTCGCAGATTATCAGGATATGATCAGGTTTATCTGATAAATGCCCCTTGGTGTAAACCAGATAATTCGAAGATTTATCAAAGGAATGCTAAATCGATGGATGTAGCATTTTCAAAAAATCAAGCCCTTTCAAAAAATCAAGCCCTTGATTTTGAAGTTGATGGTATAACGAGAAAGTCTTTTTCTTCTCGAAGTGAAAACGATTTTGTTAAAGAATCAATAAAAATAAAAGTCAGATTTTCAGATTGTGAAGTTGATGTTTCTCTCCCTGATGTTTTTCTTAAAAGGTTAGGGGCAATTTTACGAACAAGTAGCAATGAATTGATTCAACCTTCAAAACTATTATATTGGTTCATTTATCCAGAAAACTATTATAGGTATAATAGTTTTGATCTTCGAAAAACACTTCCAGCCACATGCCATCAGTTTGCAAATTTTGTATTATATGGAGATGATATTTGGAATGAAATAGGCTCATATTTAAGACAATCTTCAAAGAAATTCTCTACGGAAGATATTCGTCCCGGAGATAAAATCAGCTTGTATGAGAAAAAGAGGTTGACAAATCTTGCCCCAGAACACTCCATGATATATTTAAGAGATGGTATTTGCATCCATCAGCCCGGTATTGGAGATGTTGAATTCAACACAATAGATGAAATTGTCAAGATGTATGAAGATGATGTCGAAGAAGTTGAATTAGTAATTCACAGAGAGTCCGATTTTTTTAAAAAAATTGCCGATTCAATAGATTCTTTTTGTATTTCACCTTTATGCACAGGGAGTGAAGGTGAAAATATGCAGGCTCAATTAGCTGTCGGATGGAATGTTTTACGCTACTGCTTTGGTAAGCTGTTCAAGGTTGTAATATAAGTTTTATCCAATTTCCTGTGACAAATTAATAGCGAAGATCGTTATAATTGATAATCGGCGATATAAAGTGAAATACTCCCACCGCCAAGGCGGTTATAGTGGGGGCTTCTTGTGACTCATACAGAGAAACCTCTGCACCTTTCGCTGTAGTGACAGGTATCTCTACAGGAGAACTCTTTACACAACAGCTATTTCCCGAGGCTGTCCGAGAATAGACTGCCCTACGCGGCTCCTGCGTTGCTCTAGCTCCTGCATCCATGCAGTCGTGCGGTGGCAGCAAATT
>NZ_JAHHPO010000830.1 GCF_024606365.1 Endozoicomonas sp. ONNA2 | reverse complement strand
GGGGATAAGATGCTGCATATCGTCACTGCCTACATGTAGCTGCTTGCAAACAAGATCATCTTTGCCTGCAAACAGAGGCTATTTCGTGCCCGAATTAATTGAGAGTAAGTCACTGGACATGCTCGCATTAAGTGAGAATGTGCCCGAATTAGGTGATAACAGCCTGCAAACAGCCATTTCTGCCCACATTAAGTGATAATAACGGTAAACCCTTGGTAACCGGCGCTGCAAACAAAATTCCAACCTTTCAGCCTAAACCATATTTACACGAATCCCAGGATAGATAGCCTTCCCATTATGTAGTTTATAGACTACAATTTATCCTGTGATCACCATTAAAGAAACTGAAACATACCGTAAGTGGGAGCGAAAGCTGAAGGATTCCCGAGCAAAAGCCAATATAGCGGCTCGGGTATTTCGTCTGGCTAATGGCCTGCCCGGCGACGTTGCCCCGGTTGGAGAAGGAGTCAGTGAGCTGAGAATTCATTATGGCCCCGGGTATCGGGTGTACTTCCGTCAACAAGGAAACGAGATCGTCCTTCTGCTATGTGGAGGGAACAAAAGCACGCAGAGCAAAGATATAGAGCTTGCTAAACAGCTGGCAAAACGATGGAGGAAAAATGATGACTGAACCCTTATACGATTATGATCCTGCTGCGGCACTGGATAGTCCGGAAGCCAGGGAAGTATTTATCGCTGATGCTTTTGAGACTGGCGACGCCTCTTATATTGCCAAAGCGCTTGGTGTTGTTGCCAGAGCTGAAGGTATGAGCAACATTGCCAGACAAACCGGGCTTTCCCGGGAGCAACTGTATCGCTCGTTCAGTGATGATGGGAACCCAACGCTGAAAACCATCCTGAGTGTTATGCAGGCTCTGGGTCTTGGTATCACTACCAAATCCCAAAAAGCCTGATATCCCGGGCAGCAAAACTTCCTCCACTCTCACTATTGAATGAACAGTCTGAAAAAATGACCGTTTTTCCAGACTGCTCAATAGTGGAAAAGGATTCAGCCGGACGCCTTGAGAAATAGTATAAATTCGCGGTTTATCTTTTTATCGTCTACCTTTTTCCTGAACAGTTGAGTATTCCCTACTATCGGGAGCTGTCTGTCATGAAAATCGGGTATGCTCGGGTCAGTACCGGTGATCAGAACCTGACTTCTCAAATTGATGCCCTCAATGCCGCCGGTTGTCAAAAAGTTTTCCAGGATATTGCTTGTGGTGCCAAAGCTGATCGCCCTGGCCTGGATAGCCTGTTAGAGTCGATCAGGCCGGGGGATGATCTGGTTATCTGCAAGCTGGATCGACTGGGACGATCCTTGCGCCATCTGGTCGATCTGGTGAATCAACTCCATGAGCAGAATGTCGGCTTAGTCAGCCTGAATGATCCTGTCGATACCTCCACCCCTCAGGGAAGGCTGAGCTTCAATCTTTTTGCAGCCCTGGCTGAGTTTGAACGAGAAATTATCCGGGAGCGTACCCGTATAGGCCTGACATCTGCAAGATTGCGTGGGCGTAAAGGAGGTCGTCCCAAAGGACTTTCACCTCAAGCCCGGAAAGTAGCCTGTGCTGCCGAGACCCTTTACAGGGAAGGGCATCTGACAGTGGATGAGATTGCCTGCCAACTGGGCATTTGCAAGTCCACCCTGTATTCCTATCTTCGTTATCGAGGTGTACCCATAGGTAGCGAAAGTGTTGAGGGGGTTGTGCCCCATGAACAGAAAAACGATACCCTCTGAAGCCCTGCTGGATATTCATCGGAGACGGTTGACCCTGCCGTCCCGAAGCCCTGAAAAGCGCACCATTATCCGGGAAGCGGCTGAACTATATGGGGTTTCCCAAGCCAGTCTGTACCGTACGCTTCGGAAAGTTGGGAAGCCAGCTTCAACAAAACGGAGTGATTGCGGTCTGCCCCGGGTTATGTCTTATTAAGGAGCTGGAGCGCTACTGTGAGGTCATCGCCGCCATTAAGGTCAGAACCTGCAATAAAAAGCAGCGTTGCCTGCCAACCACTCAAGCCATCAAGCTTCTGGAAACCTTTGGTGTGGAAACAGATCAGGGGTTGCTGAAAGCTTCACCAGGGCAATTGAAGCGCACAACGATTGAAAAATACCTCCGCGAGTGGGGATACGATCGGGCCACACTTTCCCGACAACCTCCAGCCGTCCGTTTTCAGGCCCAGAAGAGTAATGAATGCTGGCATTTTGATCTGAGCCCCTCGGACCTAAAGCACATCAAGCGGCCATCCTGGATTCGAGATGGTTCGGGCTCGCCTACCCTGATGATTTATAGCGTTGTGGATGATCGCAGTGGTGCAGCTTACCAGGAGTATCATTGTGTTTATGGTGAAGACGTGGAAGCCGCTTTGCGGTTTCTGTTCACAGCTATGTCACCGAAAGAGAGTAACGACTTCCCCCATGGGATTCCAGACATGATTTACATGGATAATGGTCCCATTATAAGAAGCCAGATCTTCCACCGGGTGATGAGTTATCTCAATATAGACGTCAAGGCTCATATGCCAGCAGGCAGTGATGGACGCAGGGTCACAGCCCGGGCCAAGGGAAAAGTGGAACGTCCCTTTCGTACAGTGAAAGAGCTTCACGAGACACTTTACCATTTTCGGGAACCAGAAACCGAGGAAGAGGCCAATGCCTGGCTCAGGCATTTTCTGATCCAGTACAACCGGTCCGACCATCGATCAGAATCTCATAGCCGTATTGAGGACTGGTTGCAAAACCTGCCCGGTTCTGGCGTTCGAGCTATGTGTGATTGGAATCAATACTGTCACTTTGCCCGGGAACCAGAGAAACGGAAAGCTGTTGTCTTTAGGGTCAAAAGATCAACCTGCTTCTGTGCCATTTCAAGACCCCTTTACAGAATACCATTGGCCAGACTCACTGGCGGCACGCAGAGCCATAGCCGATTACATTGGCCACCATTCCCCAGGAACAGCTTTCAGCGATTAATAAAATACTGGAAGAAACCCTGAATAAAGAACCTGGGAACCTTGATTTCAGCCTTGTTCTGCGATCTGAGACGCAGCAAGAACGAAAAAATCCCTTCACAACCTGAACAACGAGAAAGGGAGTTGAGAGACCTGATCAAGAACAAGAAAAAGCTTGTGGTGCTGTTTGTTGATGAAGCCCATGACTTACATGGTAAAACATTGATTGCACTGAAACGGTTGATAGAAGTGATTCAGGGGGCGGGTGGAACGCTCTCTATTGTTCTGGCTGGCCATCCCAAACTGTCTAATGACCTGAAGCGGCCTACTATGGAAGAAATTGGAGCCCGGGCCACTATCTTTATGCTGGAAGGGATTTAGAAGAACAAACCGGAATACATACAGTGGCTGTTCAAACAATGTTTTGAAGATAAAACCAAAATCGACACCATTATTCAACCTGAAGCACTCAGCTATCTGGCTGAACATCTCTCAACACCCCTTCAGATCAATCAGTATCTGGGAATTGTCCTGGCAGAAAGTTACCGGGTGGGAGTCCAACCCATCACGGCAGAACTGATCACTTCAGTGCTGGCTGTTGACCTTAATGGTCCAGAGGCTCAGCTTATTCGACAAGGGTATGACGTTCGTGCTTTGGCTGAAGTATTGGATATCAAGGCCAGTGAAGTCCGGAACTTCATCAAGGGCAACCTGCCAGCAGCACAACGGGAAGAGTTCATGAACCAGCTTCAGGACCAAGGGATTAGCTTGTAGAACCCGATTCAAAAAAAGGGAGGGCGACTTGTTCTCACTTAATGTGGGCAGGGCGGGCTGTTTTCAGGCTGTTATCACTTAATTCGGGCATATTCTCACTCAATGTGAGCATGAGGAGAGCCTTATTCTCAGTTAATTCGGGCACGAAAGAGCCTTTGTTTGCAAGCAAAGCCGATCTTGTTTGCAAGCAGCTACACGTAACCACTGGAGTATAGAGAACGGTCAACACTTGCGACTTGATATTAGCTTTG
>NZ_JAHHPO010000829.1 GCF_024606365.1 Endozoicomonas sp. ONNA2 | reverse complement strand
TATTCTTAAATAAACTTTCTCTGTATCATGACGTACGATCAGTGGTAATCAGGTTTTATTTTGCGCACTTTCAGCAATACCTCCCTCAGTACTCAAAATAATAGTCGGCTCCCTCGTCATGTTTGTTGTAAGTTCACCTGATTGACTGGCTGATTCGGTTGGATATATTTTTAATATTGGCGTAATAATTGAAACAGCTGGACTACCCTGATTAATACACTTATCTGGGATGGGCTCAATATCCCGGGTACTATTGGTATCAATATTATCTTTAAGAAATTTGCGCAGCTCATCCAAATCAAAATGTACACTTTTGTTCTGGGTTTTGCCATCATTGGTGGTTTTATAAAAAGGAAAATAAACTTTACCTTGTTCAACATGATATGTGTTAACGCATCGTCTTGATTGATCCATCGTCATGATGGAATCAGGATCTTTATTTTGCTTTTTTTCAATTACAGGCAGGAAGCTTGAGTTCCCAATCAAAGCACTAGGTGAAATTAATTCATTCATAATATAAAAGTGATTATCCAGTTAACAAAAAATCAAAGAATTCAGAAAAAACTTTATATCCGTTATTCAATCGCTCTTGTTAAAAGCTGATCATTGTTCCACAAAAACAACAACTAATAGCGACTTTTAATAGTGACTTTTAATAGTAAACTTTTCATGCCGAACAAGACCGATCTGACAATACTTCAAAACCAGAATAGTTTGTGAAAGGCAAGGTAGCAGAGCCTAAAAAGGATGCAACATTGGTGATTGGTGACCTGCATTTGTCATGCTCACTATTTTTATCGAATTAAAATACATTACTCTGTAAATAACCATTTGTTAAGAAACCTTAATTCAGGAAAAATGGCTTCAGCCAAAAAGGGGCTCAGCGTTTTTACGTGGATGATTGGGGAGCCTATTAGCAAAACATTGACTGTAAAGATCATTCTGCAGGCAAAACAAATACCAAAAAAAATAGCCTTGTTTTCTATTAAAACCGGATTAAAAAATCTGAATCCAGTGGCGTAAATTATTTTCGATTGAAGTAAATATTATCAATCAACCGCGCCTTGCCCAGGTAGCCAGCCGCAAGAATGACCAGTGACTGCTCATTATGGGTAGCGGGCAGCAGCGTTTGTGGATTGCAGATATTAAAGTAATCCGGCTTGAACCCGGCCTGGGCCAGTTGGGCGAATGCATTTCTGCGCAGCAGGTCAAAGTCGGTTTCGCCCGCCTGAATCGCGCCTTTGGCTTCCCTCAGGCAGCGATAAAGAGCTGGCGCTATCTCACCCCGCTCTTCCGGGGTCAGATACCCATTGCGCGAACTCATGGCCAGGCCGGAAGGTTCCCGGGCAATGGGTGCACCGAGAATGTCAACCGGCATCACCATGTCTTGTACCATTTTGCGAATAATGGTCAGCTGCTGGAAATCCTTTTCACCAAATACCGCGATATCCGGGCGCACAATGTTGAACAGTTTGGTGACCACCGTGGCGATGCCCCGGAAGAAACCGGGTCGGCTACTTCCGCAGTGCATACCATCGAGTACATCGACACTCACATGGGTGTGGTGTTCACTGCCTTCCGGGTAGATTTCATGGGTGCTGGCGGCGTAAAGCAAATCAACGCCATGATCCATCAGCAGCTGCTGGTCCTGTTCCATGGTTCGTGGATAGGAGTCATAGTCTTCGTTAGGGCCAAACTGCAAGGGGTTAACATAAATACTCACCACCACAAAGTCGCAGCTTGCCCGGGCTTTCTCCACCAGGGTCAGATGCCCACCGTGCAGGTTACCCATGGTCGGGACAAAACCAATACACAGACCTGCCGATTTACGGGTGCCAACAAGTTCCTGAACTTCCGCAATAGAGTGTACAGTTTGCATGATGGGTGCTATCCGTTTAGTCGAAGCCGTGTTCCGGACCCGGGAAAGTGCCGTTCTTGACTTCTTTGACATAGGTAGCCACCGCATCCTGCGCAGACCCCCCTTCCGCCATAAAGTTTTTCACGAATCCGGGTTTGCGTCCGGCGGTCATATTCAGCATGTCGTAGATCACCAGCACCTGACCGTCCGGGTCAGCACCGGCACCAATACCAATCACCGGAATCTGAACGGCATGGGTGATTTCCCGGGCCAGCACCGAAGGCACGCACTCCAGCACCAGAATGGCGGCACCGGCCTTTTCCAGCTGGGTGGCGGCTTCAATCATGGCATTGGCGCGGGCTTCATCCCGCCCCTGAACTTTGTAGCCACCCAGAACATGCACCGACTGTGGTGTCAGGCCAAGGTGGACGCATGAAGGAATACCCTGCTCACGCAGGCGGGTAACGATGGGTGCCAGCCAGGCTTCACCTTCCAGCTTGACGATTTCAGCACCCGCCTGCATCAGCCGGGTTGCGTTGGTCAGCGCCTGCTGCTCACTGGTGTAGGAAGCGAATGGCAGGTCGGCCATTAACATGGCGTCACCCGCTTTGGTGCTGACACAGCGGGTGTGATAACACATGTCGTCCACAGTCACGGGAACCGTACTGGTTTGCCCCTGACAGACATTGCCAAGGGAGTCACCCACCAGTATCACTTCCACGCCCTGAGTGCTGGCCAGATGAGCCTGAGTGGAATCATAGGCAGTCAGGCTAGTGAATTTCTCACCCGCTTTTTTCATCTCGGACAGGACACTCAGGGTGACTTTAGCCATGGGTAAATACCTTGGTTAGTTGCAGTCGCGGATTATACGAGAAGTGTGGATGGTTGTCAGTCAGGGGTCTGGCACAAAATTCACGTCACTATCCTTGCCAAACCCCGGACTTGCGAAAACCCGGACGGTTCAAATCCATGGGTAACTGTCGGCTATGACAGTCAACCCCTGGTACCCCAGTTCATCAACCATTACTTGCAATGGCGTACCATCCGGAAGTTCAAGCTCCGGTGCAACATCCAGCAGAGGGCAAAGCACAAAGTTGCGAACCTGCATCTGATAATGAGGAACGGTCAGTCGTTCTGACTCAATACGCCGGTTGCCAAACAGAATGATATCCAGATCCAGAGTCCTTGGTCCCCAGCGTACCGAGCGCACACGACCATGGGCGTTTTCTATCGACTGCAGGGCATCCAGAAGCCTGAGCGGTGCCAATGTAGTATTCACCGCCACCACTGCATTGCAGTAATCCGGCTGGCCAGAAGGACCAACCGGGTCACTGCGGTAGAGTCTGGAACAGGCAGAAACCGTTATTTGCGGCGCACTGTCAATGGCATCTACGGCACGCTGCAGCTGAAGGTCCGGTTGCTCAAGGTTGCTACCCAGTGCTACATAAGCGGTTTCTGCCATCAGGACTCTCCGGTTTGAGAAGGCGACGATGCATCACCGGAACGGGGTTTGCGCCTGCGTCTTCTGCGTTTTCTGCCCTGCGTTTTCTGACCTTTGTCGGCAAGCGATCTGATCATGGCATGGCGGTCGTGTTCATCCAGTTCCTGTATCTGGGTCCACCATAGCCCCGCCGCCGACAGGTTTTCACCGGATTGCTCCCGGAGTACCAGGAAGTCATAGGCAGCACGAAATTTGGGGTGTTCCAGCAAGGTTTCAATCAGTTTGGGTTGTCGGTGTTCCAGTCGTACCTGCAGATCCCAGATATCACGAACCACCATGGAGAACCGGCGGGGAATAGCCGTGTGATGACACTGGTTAGTGATCACCGTCATGGATGCCTGTTGGAATGCCGGAACAGGAGGCACTCCCTGGTCCATAAGCTGGCTGGCCATTCGTCGCATGGGCGTCCATAAAAGTGCGGCGAACAGGAATGCCGGTGTCACCGGGCGGTCTTGTCTGACGCGCCTGTCGGTACTTTTCAATGCTTCAATAATCAGCTGACCGGCATGATCGTCCTGTTCTTGCAAACTATGCCCCGTGGCCGGAAACAGGGCATCAAACAACTGGTAATCCTGCAGTAATTCAAACGTACGGACGCCATGACCAGACTGCAGCAGCTTCAAAACCTCATCAAACAATCGTGCGGCTGGAATATCACGCAACAGCGACCCAAGCTCACGAATGGGTTGCTCTGTTGCCGGTGCCATAGTGAAGTTGAGTTTGGCTGCAAACCGTATGGCCCTGAGCATTCGCACCGGGTCTTCATGGTAACGGGTAACCGGATCGCCAATCAGTCGCAGGGTGCCGGTGCGAATGTCATCAACCCCGTTACAGAAATCAACAACACTGCAGTCGCGCCCATCGTAGTACAGGGCGTTGACGGTAAAATCCCGGCGCATGGCGTCATCTTCCATGGAGCCATAAACATTATCCCGGAGAATTCTGCCGGACTTCGAGTGGCGGGACTTTTCACGACCATGGTGCTGCTCATGGCTGGCACGGAAGGTGGCTACTTCAATCATTTCACGACCGAACAGCACATGGACCAGTTTGAAACGTCGACCAATCAATCGGGAATTACTAAACAGCCTGCGAACCTCTTCAGGACTGGCATTGGTGGTCACATCAAAATCTTTGGGGTGAAGATCAAGGTAGAGATCGCGGATACACCCGCCGACCAGATAAGCTTCATAGCCGTGACCGGTCAATCGGTTAATGACTTTGAGCGCATGCTCGTTGATGTAACGACGGGAAACCGGATGTTGATCCCGGGGGATAACGGTTTTTTGAGGATCGCCCCTTGAATCAACTGTGGGCCGATGGCGTTTTGACCGATTTCTGATACGCATGAGCCAGAAAATAAATGTGCCTCCAAGCACCAGGACAACAATCGCTGTTGTAAAACTGAACATTCCGGTGCCTGGCATCATAGCTTTTGCAGGGTTTGTTTAAAAAGCAGGGTTTGTTTAAAAAAACGTTGCATGAATAAAGTGTACTACCGTGTTTGTTTGTGACTTTTGACCCAACTGCCATCTTTACCGACTTGACCCGGAGGATAGAACATCGAGGATCATCGCCTATGATAGCACCGCCTTTGCCAGCACTCCATGGGTCTTGCTATCAGCGACTGGTCTTGTTATCAACGACAACTGCTGTCGGTTTTGATCAATATTTGATCAACATTGATTAAGCCACCTGCCGGAAATTTTCGAGACGGTACGGTGGTGCAATGATAATGGTGATTGACGACATTTGGTATATAAGTACTTCAAATTTTTTTACCGATAGCGGGAACCAATCACAACCTTGCCTGTCCAAATTGCCCGTACGTACACAAAATATTTTTCACAACGCAAACGATAGGTTGATCTCAATGAGTAACGAAACAAGTGGTATTGGCATTTTCCCCGGTAATAAATTCAATCTGGTATTTACTACGTCGAACCGTGAGAAAGTTGGTTCCGGTGAACAGGCCATTAGCAGGATTTTCGGTTCAAATTATCGCACTTATAAAATAAAACCGGAGATGCCACGTCTGCAAACACCCACTCAGCCGGTGGGTGAGGACATTGAATATGGAGCCCGCAGCCGGATCTCTGTGGTCGAGAAAATGTGGGCCGAGCAAAACCAGTCACAGAGTTCTTCAGTACAGGTGGTAGAACCCACTATCTATGTGAGTTTTGAAAACGGCTTGCGGGTCGACACCACCAGGGAAGGTCTGCCACTGTCAGACGTTGCCGCTGTTTGCGTAAAAATCAATGGCAAAGAATACTATGGTGAATCCGTTGCGGTTCCTGTTCGGGTGGATAACGAGCAAGTTGGCATGATAACGGAGGAGATCCTGAACTTTTTAGGCTCGCGCGAAAACACCTACGATTTCCACTCCAGATACGAAAAACTTGACGTTGAGCAGAAAAAGCTCTTCAACTTGATGGTTTTTGGTCATGAAGAAGGTTGTGACGCAAACGACGCTGTACCGCAGCCACAAGTTCAAGGCCTGCGCCAGAGGGTGATTGAAGCTCTGCTGAAACAAGGTGTCAGGGACTTCTGGGTGACCTATTCCGGAGGTAAGCTGACCCGGGAAAAAGGCCTGAATCAGGCAATCAAGAATGCCCTGCAAAAATTCATTAATGAACAGAGCGGTGAAGACAAACTACGTCTCGTGCAGACCATGAAGCAAACCCTGATCAGCCTGGGGCTGCCTGCATCCCTCGGGGAGCGCTACAGGCAAACGGTATGGATGCGTGATTTTGGCATTGAGATACAAACCCTGAACCCGCAAGACCTCGTCTCCCCTGAGGCCTTCAATCAGCTGACCAATTCCCTGGCAACCATTGCCCGCAAGCAGGACGACAATGGACTGATACCTCAGGTAGTGATTACCGACCAGTCATTGGCCGAATTTGTCTACTACCGAGCACTTGGAGGTGACAACGGGCTTGGCTGGTACCATCAACTGAGTGACTTTGTAGCAGAGAATTATCCCGATATCACCCTGCCCACGCTGGATTCACAGTCCCTGAAAACCATCGCACCGCAAGAGCTGAAGGCCAAACTGGACCAGCTTTATTCCTCTTATCAAGAGGCTGACAAACGAGCCGAAATGGATGGCAAGGCCGATGATTTGCCAAGACCGAGCCATACCCTGAATGGCTTACTGTCCGACACCCTTCGCACATTAACGCCGGGCACCACCGACGGTGAAATTCACTTCATTCGCTCTATGGCCAAACTGCTGGATCTTGCCAACAGCCAAGAGCAAATCAACCAGGTTCGGGAGCTGATCCCCAACCTTGCCCGTGCCATGGCCTACCTTGACAAGAGCGTACTGGACCCGAACAATGGCTTGCCTCAAGGTGGCGATAACCGTGACATGCTCGACACCTGGATGTATGAGAAACTGTTGTGCAGTAATGCCTGTTTTCTCTATCAGGGCCTCAACGGACTGGCCCGTCATATGGATGAGATCGGCCCCGAGCTCAGGAGTGAACTGAGTAGACATTACCCACTCGGAAAAACGCCCGTTTCCGGCTTTATTAAAGCCTTGCTTGGTAATAATCCGCAGGCCGACGTCAAAGCTGAACTGGCGAAGTTCAGCCAGTTGATTCAAGAAACCTTTCTCTATGACAAGGACGGCAGATTTGCCCCAAGGGACTTTGTCGATTCGGCTCATCGAACAGACCGCAAGTCCAAAACCGCGCCTGTGGAATATATCAAACCCCTGGTTAATGCCAACAAGAAATTTTTGGCGGGTGAGGAAGTCAACCTGCAGGGGCTGGCACTGGCCATTGAAAACGGGCTGGTCAATCCGGGAGATCACCCGGCGGCAGTGAGACTGATCAGCACACAAGTGACTGACGCTGGTCTGCATGCGTTCTCTCCCATCAATATGGCAGACGCAAAGGAAATAGGAATGCTGCAGGAAAGCAAAGGTTTTCTGGTATGGCCGCAGATCGAATACCGGGTAATTGCTACTCTGGTCGAACATATGGAACGTACCCCAGAGATCGATGCGCTGCTGTCGAAATTGCTCGAGGCAGGTGAAAAACGCAAAGGTCTAAGTGAATGGTATAACCTGGATGCAGGAAAAAAAGTTTATGGTGGAGGTGCCAGTGGCCAGGCTTGGTCAATCATGTTGATGGACCAGGCAATGTCGGCCATAAAGGATAAGCCAATCGACGATAATCATCAGGTATTGCCAATGGAAGATGATCATCAGGTATTGCCAATGGGAGATAATTATCAGGTAGTGCCAATGGAAATTGATGAGGCTGTCTGAAAGTAGTACCCATCTTGACGATCTTCTACCATAAGGTCGTCTGGATGGAAGAGGGGAATTAATTGTGGAAAAATTTCCGTTTTGTAAGGTAAATACTTTTTATTTGCCAAGCAAAACTTTTTTTTGTCCAAAGTAGTACATTTACAGCAAAACAAAACAAAAAAATTTTGGTTTTGTTTAATAA
>NZ_JAHHPO010000828.1 GCF_024606365.1 Endozoicomonas sp. ONNA2 | reverse complement strand
ATTAAATTGGTAAAATTCTTCCGGTGCAATCAAAACCTTACGGATTCAGGTTATAGTCAATGAGATATCTTATCAACATCACCCATATAAAGCCGTGGCTCGCGTTCCAGCTGAACACCAAACTTGTCATTGACTTTCTGCTGAACCTGCCCGGAGAAAGAGAGCACATCCCGGACAGTGGCCCCACCGTGATTAACCAGCACGAGTGCCTGTTTATGATATGTCCCTACACAACCCTTTCGCGCACCTTTCATCCCGGCCTGATCAATTAACCAACCAGCGGCCAGTTTCCAGTTCTGGCCAAGAGGGTAAGCGACAATATCCGGATATATCTGCTTCAGGCGATCCATCTCTGACGGTGATACCTCAGGGTTTTTGAAAAAACTGCCAGCATTACCCAGGCAAGAGGGATCCGGCAACTTTTCCCGGCGAATATCACAAACAGCCCGACTGACATCAACTGCGGATGGTGCCTGATCACCAAGACGTCTGGCCAGCAGATCACCTAACTGGCCATAGCCAAGATTGGGTTTTAATGTTGCATCAAGATCCAGGGTCACAGAGACAATAATATATTGATCACGCTTTTCGCCTTTGAATACCGAATCGCGATAACCAAAGCCACAACTTTGCCGATCAAAATATTCCACCAGCCCCGATTCAAGGCTCATCGCCTCCAATGAAACGAAAGAGTCCATCAACTCGACACCATAGGCACCAATGTTCTGTATAGGTGCTGCGCCTACGTTACCCGGTATCAAGGACAGGTTTTCCAGCCCATAGGCCCTGTTATCAAGAGACCACAACACAAACTCATGCCAGTTCTCTCCCGCCCGGGCCCGGACCCGAACATAATCCTGATCACGATTCAACACCGTTCTTCCCTTGAGATTAACGTGCACAACCAGGGCATCCAGAACATCGCCAAGCACGACATTACTGCCACCGCCGAGGGGAATAACGGGCAACTGCTTGTCCCTGGCAAAAGCCAGTGCCGATTGCAGTTCAACAACCGAATTTACCTCAGCGTAGTATTTGGCAGTGGATGGCAACCCCAGGGTATTTTTCTCCACCAGGGAATAGTTATGACAAATCGCGACCGGAAAATTCATTGATAGTTAATTCAATAGATATTGGAGGGATCAACCCGCACAGCCTGATAGAAAGATGCTATTTGTGGGTTTTCTGCAAATGGTCCAGCAACGCAACCCCACCTAGCTCAACAAGATTAAGTACCCGCGCAAATCCTTCATTACCACCATAGTAGGGGTCCGGCACTTCAGAGACTGGCAGGTCAGCAAAATCAAGAAAAAGCCGCAGCTTATGGGCATGTTCAGGCGGACAGCTCTGTTGCAGGTCCTTCAGGTTTTCCCTATCCATGGCCAGGATATAATCCTGCTCAACAAAGTCAGCGGGGACAACCTTGCGGGAGCGAATGAATGACAGGTCATAACCATGATCTGCGGCTTGTTGCATTGACCGGCTGTCTGGCAATGCCCCGTCATGCCAGCCACTGGTGCCCGCTGAATCAACTCTGACAGAGTCTGACCAGCCTGCTTCTGCCACTTGATGGGCAAAAACACCATGGGCAGTGGGTGACCGACAGATATTTCCCAGGCAGACGAACAATACTTTTGTCATTATTTTCAGGCCCTGACCGTTTTTTCACCGTGCTCAAGTTCTGTTTCCGGCCCGCTTTCATGGGCTCTTTCCAGCATTGCACGAACTGCCAGCAGATCCTGTTCCGTATCGACCCCGTGGGGCGGTATTTCTATCGCTTCGGCCACGTGAATCCGATAGCCATTCCACATCAGTCGAAGCTGCTCAAGAGACTCCATGTGCTCAATCGGGCTGACACCCCAGGTCACATAATGATTCAGCAGCTCAACCCGATAGGCATAGATACCTATATGACGCTGGAAGCAGGCGTCTGCCGATACTCTTTTTTCTTCCGTGGCAAAATCGTCCCGTGCCCAGGGAATGGGTGCACGACTGAAATAAAGTGCATATCCCCGGGCATCGGCAACCACTTTGACAATACCGGGATCGAAAATCTGCATCGCCCGGGTCAACGGACTGGATAACGTAGCAGCCCCTGCCTCAGGCGACAGCTGCAGATTTCTGGCCACCTGATTGATCACAGATGGGGGGATCAGAGGTTCATCGCCCTGCACATTAACGATGATTTCATCATCCTTCAGACCATAGATTCTGGCCACTTCCTGCAACCGGTCAGTACCAGAAGGATGCCCCGCCAGCGTCATGCATACCTCTGCCCCAAAACCTTCAGCCACCTTCAGAATTCGCTCATCATCCGTAGCAATAATAACCTTTCCGGCGGCACTGGCCAGCGCCCGCTCATAAACATGCTGCACCATCGGTTTGCCCCCGATATCAGCCAATGGCTTGCCCGGCAAACGGCTGGAGGCAAAACGGGCAGGTATCACAACTGTGAAGTCGGGGCCATTGGCCGATAAAAAGCCATGTGTCATCAGGGCGCCTCATCCATACGTTCATCAGCAGTCAATGTGCGTGCCTCACCTTCGAGCATGACAGGAATACCGTCACGAATGGGATAAGCAAGACCACAGGGTCTGCAAACCAGCTCCTGACGCTCTTTATCTGGCCGCACTCCCCCTTTACACAGCGGGCAGGCCAGAATTTCAAACAGCGTTTTATCCATCATTATTCCTCAGCGATCTGCCAGAAAATACCGGCTTACGAGCTTCAATCATTGCCATCAGCTGCTCAATACATGAGTCCGATACCCGGGTTGTCACCGGCAGATACCAGTGTCTGTGATCGGCAAAACCGGTGCATTTAACGGCATCCTTGGCTGTCATTATCACCGGAAGATCATCGTTAAAACAGATATCTTTCGCCGTAAATGAGTGGTGATCAGGAAAGGGATGACTAATGACCTCGTATCCCAGGGAGCGCAGTGTATTAAAAAAACGCTCCGGATAACCAATGCCGGCAACACCATGAACCCGGCCTGTATCGGGCATGTGTAACGACATGCCCGTTACACTGACCGGCGCCCCGGGCTCAAGGGAAAAATAGTACAGTTTATCTTGCCCCAGCGGCGCCAGGGCGAGCCGACTTTCGACTGCCTGAGCCGACAGGGAAGCGCTGTTGGTGTTGATCAGAATCATATCCACCTGGCTTATTCTTTCCGGTGGTTCCCGAAGCGGGCCTGCAGGCAAACACAGTTGGTTACCAAGCAACCGGTCACCATCGAGAACCAATACCTCAATATGCCGTAGCAGATTATAGTGCTGCAATCCATCATCTGCGATGATCAGATTGCAGTCTGTCTGGTCACAGAGATAGCGGGCCGCCTTTACCCGATCAATATCGACAATCAAGGGAACGTTCAACTGTCGGGCGAGCATAACCGGCTCATCCCCAGCGTTTACCGGGTCTGAATCCGACCTGACCGCCAAGGGCATATCTCTGGTTTTTGCAGCAAATCCACGGCTGATAATCCCTGGCCGATACCCCCTCTTCTGGAATTCCCACACAAGAGCAGCAACCAGGGGGGTTTTACCGGTTCCTCCTATTGTGATATTACCCACCACAATGACCGGCACAGGCGGTGCCCAGCGCGATGTTTGCAGCAAACGCTGTTTTCTTTTCGAAGCCAGATAAGAAAATAGGCAAGCCAGTGGCTTGAGACACCGGGTCCAGCCACCGGAAGAACAATACCAGGAATCAGTCACAGACTGGCCAAACCGCTGCCAGAGCCTCACTGATCAGGCTCGGTATCTTTTCGCGTAGTCATGCTCAGGTTGGTAAAACCCAGCTGCCCTGCAGCATCCATTGCCGTAACCACCGCCTGATAGGGTGTATTGGCGTCAGCGGTAATAATCAGCGGTACCTTGTTGTCCCCCAGACTGACTTTATCCAGTACCCGCTTGAGCGTATCAAGCTGACCATTGACCAGTGCCTGACCGTCAACGGCAAAGTCTCCAGACTTACTGATGGTGATCTCAATCTGCTCTGGCTGCTGCTGCAACACTGCTCCGGAGGATTCCGGCAAGTTAATGGCCAGATGCGTTTCCCTGGTGAAGGTGGTCGAGACCATAAAGAAAATCAGCAGCAGGAATACCACATCAATCAAGGGTGTCAGATTGATCGACACCTCTTGGGGATTTATCTGTCTTCGGAAATTCATTTTTTCCTGGCCTCACTGCCCAGTGCAGGGGAAGAACCCAAAGCGGACAGGGAACCCTTGCGGTCACCCTGCAGCACTTCAACCAGCTTGATCGCATCCTGCTCCATGGCAACCACCAGCTCATCAATGCGGCGGGTGAAATAGCGGTGGAAAATCAGGGCCGGAATAGCCACGGTAAGTCCTGCAGCCGTGGTGATCAGTGCCTTGGAAATCCCGCCAGCAAGCACACCGGCATTACCGGTGCCTTCAACCATCAGCACAGTAAAGACATCAATCATGCCAATCACGGTTCCCAACAAGCCCAGCAGCGGAGCAATCGCGGCAATGGTCCCCAGGGTATTGAGATAACGTTCAAGGTCATGGATCACCTTGCCAGCCTGTTCTTCAATACTCTCTTTCATGATTTCCCGGCCACTGCGGGCATTGGTCAAACCTGCAGCCAGAATTTCTCCCAGTGGCGACCCGGCTTTCAGCTGGTCAAGCTTGCGCTTGTCCAGCCCATTACCCTTAATCCACCGCCATACTTGAGAAAGGGTATTTTTGGGTGCAATACGTGCGGGTCTCAACGTCCAGAGCCGCTCGAAGATGATTGCCATGGCAATGACTGAAGAAAACAGGATAGGCATCATCAGCCAACCACCGGATTTCACCAATTCGAACACAATAATCTTCCCTTATATAGACAAATTCATGATTCCTGGACCCGGTTAATGTCAGGCATGCCAGTTCCCAAAATTATTAATAGACTGTATCACAGAGATTCGCGCCATTTAAGCGGTAACTGACCCGATAGAGTCAGAGCCACCAGTAGCGGGCGTGCGTTCTGCGGTATGCTGATACGGTGAGATCACCACTGCCGAGCGTAAGCGAAAGTGAGCCATCCAAAGCGGTATTAAAAATTTGCGCCCCGAGATTTTGCGCACGACCCACTGTTGCAACAGCCGGATGACCGAACCGATTGGCAAAGCCAGCGGAAAAAATAACCACTCCGGGCTGGACAGCACAGAGGAATTCGGAGCCACTGGAAAACCGGCTACCATGGTGGGCAGCCACCAGCACATTGGATTCAAGCTCAGCGCCCTGCTCTATTAACCGTTTCTCAACCCGGCCGCTAATATCCCCCGGCAGTAAAAGACTATCGGATCCTGCTGTTACTTTCAGGACGCAGGAGGCATCATTGCTACGCCGGTAATCACTGCCGGCCAGCACCGAAAATAAACCCCATCCCACTCCCAATGATCTCCGGGTTGGCATTTAACCCAATCTTGCTTAATGTTCGGCAGTTTGGTGCCACTGATAACCGGTACATTCGGAAATCTGGACAGCAGCGCTGGCAAACCGCCCGAATGATCCTGATCACCATGGGAAATCATGATGCGATCGATTTTGGTCACGCCGGACCTGGACAGCGCCGGAATGATAACGCTCTGTGCCGCTGTTAACCTCTGTGAGAAACGGTCACCGGTGTCGTAAACCATAAGGTGCTGATGTGTTCTGACCAACACAGACAACCCCTGCCCTACATCCAGAACCGTGACCTCAGCCTGACCAGCCGGTATCTCAAGTGGTTTTGAGAACAACGAGGGCATCAGCAGCACCGGTGCCAGCCAGCGCAAACCCAGAGTCGCCGGGGCAATCAGCAGCAACATGCCGGCCACAGCGAGAATCAGGCTCAGCCAGGATATAGCCTGCTGCGGTGGAATAAGAACCATCAGGCCAGACACCCACTGCAGCCCCCATTGAAACCCTGTTAGCAGATAATCAAGCCCGACCAAAATGAAGTGGGCAGTCTCAGGAAACACAAACTGCAAAAATGCACTGAGCAGCAACAAGGGAACAACGGCAATGCCAATCAGTGGAATAGCCAGAAGATTCACCAAAGGCGACAGAGGTGATACCGGCTGACCATTAAACAGGAGCAAAGGCGTCAACAGGACAAACACCAGCCATTGCGGCTTAAGCAGGGTTACCGGCCAGCCGGTCCTTTCTTTTCGACCGACCATGCCGAACAGCAGCGCGGCGACGGCGATGAAGGAATACCAGAATCCATTACTGGTTATGGCCAGGGGGTCAATGACCAGCACTGCAGCCAGAGCCAGCAACCAGAGTGTTGCGGGAGAGGCGCTGATACCCAGCAATGGCGCCAGTAATGCGGCAAAGGTCATCACCAGGGCCCGTTGCACCGGCACGCTGAACCCTGCCAACAGGGCATAAAACAAGGCAAACAGCATGCCTGTCAACGCCTTGACCACAGGTAAGGGTGCTCTTTGAAGTGGAATTAGTCCCAACCTCCCGACCATGGTTGCAAGGGAAAATCCCAACCAGGCCATAAGGCCAATATGCAGGCCGGAGATCACCATCAAATGGGTGGTTCCGGTCTCATTCAACACCTGCCATTGCTCAGTGTTGATGGCAGTTTTATCGCCCAGCAGCAGTGCTGAGAAAAGCCCCCGGTTATCATCAGATACTGTCGAGTACAACCACTGGCGCAAAGTCGCTCTGAGCTGATGAAGGCGATAGATCCCGGTAACACTATGATCGAGTAATGATCCGGCCTTCACATACCCTGTGGCCTGTATCCCCTGACGCACCGCCCAGGCCTCATAATCGAAAGCACCCGGGCTGGAAAAACCATGGGGCTGACGCAATCTCACAGTTAACTGCCAAGTCTCTCCAGCCTGCAATACCGGCGCTTCATACCAGCTGAGCCTGACTTTTTTGGGGTATGCACCACCACTGGCCTGGAAATCAAAGCGCGTTGCCATACCGTCTGTCACCGGCAGACTGGCAATCTTTCCTTCCATATTGATATTCCCACCTTGTCCATAGTCATCAAGGCGGTTGACAGCGTAATGTACTGCATACAACGAACTGACCAGGGCACCCGCCAGCAGGGGAAGGAGCCACCAGCCTCTGGCTGAAAATAAAACCCAAAGCAACAGGATAAAGAGGGGCAGACCAAGCCACAGCAGGACTGACAAACCACAAGTTAATGAAGCAATGCCGCTGGACAGTGCAAATAAAAGCAATCCCCTTGCCGGATTTATGATCGCTTGCGTGTGTCTAACGTCGTTTTGCCTGCCGTTCAAGTGCATAATTCCCAGCCTTACCTCACTAGCAGCCTTACCTCACTGAAAGTGCTGTTTCGCGCTACTTTGAATAGCAGTGAATAGCAGTCATCAGGCTTGGCATGACTGACCATTCCTTAATTACAAAGTGGCATGTTATGGCCGATGAATAGCTGCAAGCATAGAAGAATTTCTGGTTTAAAAGCCAATCCCGAACCGGGTCAGGGCAGCTGGCAAGACTTTCATACTGGCAAACCCAGTAAACCATGAACTAAAGTCATAGCTCAGGGCATGATGAGTTGATGTCATGATAGCAGTAAGATAGTGGAAGGATATGGCGAAAAAACTGATTAAAAAATATTTGCCGGAACCAAAAACCATTAAGGAAAATCGCCACCTGCGGTTTCTGGGTTCTGCATTGTATGATGCAAACCTGTGGCAGCTGAATCGCCGTTCCGCTGCTGCCGCATTTTTTGTTGGAATATTTGTAGCGTTTATTCCCATGCCTTTCCAAATGGTTCTGGCGGCATGTCTGGCCATTGTTTTCCGGTGCAATCTTCCTCTTTCTGCCGCACTGGTCTGGATTACCAACCCATTGACCATGCCTGCCATATTCTATTTTACATACAAAATCGGCTGTTTTATCCTTCAGACACCGGTAAGTGAAACTTCCTTTGAACTCACGATACAAGGTCTGGGTGCCGGACTTGCCCGTGTCTGGAAGCCTCTTTACCTGGGATCGCTGGTTTCAGGCACCGTGCTCGGCTTGACCAGTTACCTGCTGGTTCGGGCTTTCTGGCGCTGGAATGTTGTGATCAACTGGCGCCAGAGAAATAAACGTCGTTCTTGACCCGATCCTGTTAACTAACCGCTATACCAAAATCTCCAGAGAAAAAAGCCCCATGCAAAGAAACTTTCAAAAGCGCCCACCCAAGCTCAAAGGTCGCGGTCTGCTTGAAGCAGTCAGCACTGACGGCCCCCACAGTGACTGGCTGGGGATGCCGGATTACTATATCCATACCCTGACCGTTGCTGGTGATGAATACAAATACCTGTCTTCAGACAAGCAGCTGGATGTCAACATTGGTGATACTATAGTCTTCAGATATCAGAAAGTCGGCAAGACTGAACATCAGGAAAACCGCATTGATAAACGCTCCCTTGGTCTCTACATTGACCCAAGCCAATACCTTCAGGAAACGCCCTGAAGCCTGCCTGCGATGCCGTGTGACCCGGGTGAATCCAGGAGTTTGTTCATGGATAGACTACCTGGCTGCGGTTGCAATAAATTGGTCTAAAAATTCGGTTTTGTGAGGTGAATACCCTAAAGGGCACAAGCGGATTTTGAGATCTATTTTCTGCCGCCGCACAACTGCATGGATGCAGGTGGATGTGTGGATTTTTAACCATTTCAAGCACAAAGGCATTGATCAATAGTCGTTTACCTGTTCAGTCGTTTACCTGGTCATCAGGGTCATCACCGGACTATTCCAGAATATCTGCAAGCCAGTCAGACCGCTCATCATCAGACCAGCTGATC
>NZ_JAHHPO010000827.1 GCF_024606365.1 Endozoicomonas sp. ONNA2 | reverse complement strand
GAATAGCGGGGCTATTTGACGAAGAAGCAGGAATTTTTAGACCAATTTATCGCAAGCGCAGCAAGGCAGTCTATTCTCGGACAGCCTCCTGGCAAGGCGACCGACAAGAGCCTGCCAAAGCGCCTGATTCAGGATATGGTGGTGTTCAGCAAAAAAAAACCGATAACGAGCTGACCGAAGTAAAGAGCCAAACCCTTTTGACTTCACTGGCCAGGTTAGTCGGAATATGTAACTTCCTTCACACGAAGGATATTGAGTGTATATTTTCTTCAGCAACAGCAAACAAATAGAGGTTTTATAATGGATGCGTCAATTGCATTACCAAAGGCATCAGCCCTTGAATGTGAGTTCTGTCTACAATCATCAAAAAGTAATGACTCAGGTTTCTTCTGCCATCGTGAAATAACGCAATACCCGCAATGCCGTGCCCATAATTTGGTGCCTTCGGGCCAAATAAACAAAGGCCCCTTGCTGAAATTTATTATCCAACCATTATCCAGCATTCCATTTGCTCCAAGGGCCATGCGAACCATTTCCGGATTACCGAATTCAATGCCCCCAAAAGTCTCTTTCAATGCACAGGGCAGAAATCAGGTCAGTGTAAATCAGGCTGGAGTAAATAATGTTGTTACTGCTCGTGTGGCTGGTGACAAAGAGACAATAACCAGCGACGACTATCTGAAATTCTTATCGGAAATTTCCCCTGCCCCGGGGTTAGAGAGCCATCTGGATAAACCGCTATCTGCATGGCAGGGCGTTAATGTTGAGCATATATCAGATGCCATTAACAAAGCCCGCCAATCAGATCAACTATCAGAGATAGCCAGGGGATGTATTACCGAGCGAGGTATATTTGAGCAGCCGTTGCAATCCCCGGGTTTCCATCACAATAAGATACCCGTTTCGGTCAAGGCTGAATATCACTTGGAGGGGTTTGTAGCAAGCCATGGCCTGAAGGGGGGCGGGAATGAGCAAACGAGAACCACAAGGTTTATCGAGATGCTTGAGGCCTCTGATAAATTCTGCCTGCTGTTAACCAATACCCAGCATGCTCTGGGTGCCGGGGCCAGTGGTATCAATCCGAAAGATGGTCCTTTGGCTAACACGTATCTGGGGAAAAATGGCCAGCCTAAAATTCCCGGTGGTTCTACCTCTGGTGGTGCTGTTGCAGTCAGCAGTGGTCTGGTGCCCGCGGCAATTGGCAGCGATGGCGGTGGTTCCATCCGTATACCCGCAGCAGCAACAGGTGTTGTGGGGGGGATGGATGGCAGATCCCTGGAATCTGGTTCATCTTTTTTTGATCAGGAAGGGGGGGCTTATGCAAAGAATTCCGAATCATTGGTCAGTTCGGGATATATAGTCGGTAATGTTGACAAATTAGCACTGACATGCGTGGAATCGAGCAGTATCAGTCCGGATAATCGCTGTTTTGACTACCAGAAACTGGGCCTGGCGATTGATCTGGATGCCATGGGCATTGCCAATCCGGCCGTTGCCGAAAAATGCCTTCAGGCCATTGGCTGCTGGCAGAATAAATATGGCAAGACCAGAAATGTGCAGGAAGTTCATCTTATGGATCTTGAAAATTCTCCCGGTAATGCGAAGGCACTGGCTCTGTCTCATGTGGTTCTGTTTGGCTCTGAAGAGCTACAAACCTTTAATTCAACCGCGTTATCGGATGATCAACGCAGACAGGCTGATCCGGAACTGAGGCTGAATATGAAACTGGCCAAATCATTTTCTGATCAGATGAAGCGCACTGCCAGAGAAAACCGTGATCAATTCAATCAGCACCTTAAATCGCTCAGGGATCGGGGTGTTGATGTTATCCTGATGCCCACGATTCCAGAAGTGAGCAGAGATATTATCAGGGGCGAAAAACAATACGGTATGGCTGACTTGCGCGGTTCATTGCAGCTGAGTCAGCTGACCAGTCTGGCGAACTTGCTTGGTGTACCAGCAATTACCCTGCCTGTTGGTCATGATAACATTCATGGTATGCCCGTTGGGCTAACCTTGATGAGTACTTCGGAAGATGACTGCAATCTATATCATCTTATGCCGTTGGCAAAAGAGTTTGAGAATGTAACCCGGGAGAATAATAAGCTGAGAATGCATAAACCAGACATCTATTTTGGTGACTATCTGCACCAGAAATGACAGGTCAGGCTGGTGGTTTATTTTTTTTAAGCAGAACCAGAACAGAGCCAGTGCCACCTTCGCAAGGCGGGGCAGAACAAAAAGCCAGAACATCAGGTATCTGTTTTAGCCAGTGATTGGTATGGCTCTTTAACGTCAATTGTCTTTCTTTTCTGCGGTGAGACTTGCCATGGATGATGCGTACACAGCTCAGCCCACGGTAGCGGGAAACCCGGATAAACTCATGGATAAGCTCCCTGGCTTCATCAATTTTATAGCCATGCAGATCCACTTGAAATTGAATCGGGATCATCCCTTGACGCAGCTGCCTGAGCCTTGTGCTCTGGATTCCGGGTCGAGAGAATTCAATAAACTGTTCAGGATTGACAGGCTCAACCCAGGCGTCAGAGAGCGCAGCGCCTGAAGGTGGCTTGTCTTGTTCGGCCGCTTTGCGCCGAGTTCTCAGGGTGCTTTCCGGAATATCCGGGTTTGTTTTGCGACCCGTGCCAGAGTGTGTCTTGTTGCCTTTTTTGCCAACCAATGGTAGTACATCTCTCATCGCTTCCCGGAAGCTTTGTTCGTCATCTCGCTCTGACATGAAAATGGCTACTTATAACTGAGTGGTACGGGTAGGGTGAACAGCAGGGCGCTAGAATCGGCTGTACGGACATTCATTGAATCACGAATTCGTGCTTC
>NZ_JAHHPO010000826.1 GCF_024606365.1 Endozoicomonas sp. ONNA2 | reverse complement strand
GCAGGAGCAGTTGCCGGGAGTGCCGGCACAAGGAGTCAGAAACATATGATTTCATATGGTTAGCTACTTAACCGACAGGTGCTGTCATTAGTACTCTGTTTAAAATGCTGTATGCATCCACACCATATTGATGCAATATAGCACTTCAAGGATGCCTGAATCCTTGCCCCAACAACTCTTAAAAACAACCGATGTTCCCTATGCTCAAACGACATTCCGGAGCAAAGAAGCAGCGGAGTATCTGCTCTCACAGCTCCACACACTCCAGTTCTCACCCCCTGAAAGCGAACAAGCGCTGACTCTGGCCATTGTCATTCTGAGAGCGAAAGCCCAAAAAGAGGAGAGTTTAACGGACTCAGCCCTATGACAACCACAAAAGCACCTTGCGGGGAATGCCCCACAGTTTCATCAGGGTACTGAAGGTTGGCTGCCCCAGGTCCTGAATTGATGCCAGCAGTAGCGGATCGTCCTTAACCAGATAGGTCTGCTGTTTGCTATCCACCGAAACACTGACCGAACCTTCACCCAGTACGGAATACTTTGATAGCAGGGCTTTCCAGCGTCTCATCTGTGCTGGCGTCAGATTGGTGTCTTGGTCCATCTCCCTGAGTTTATTAAAACATCGTCGTCTTTTATGCGGATCGCCGTATCGACCTTTTCCGGGGCTCCCACCGCCACGCCATCCTTAACGATGCGTTGCATGGCGATATTCTTGAACGCCGCATCCAGCATGGAACGGGTATTGCGATACATGGCTTCCAGCGGGCTGATCTTCTCCACGCCGCCGGTCAGCTTTTTAATGCCGGACTTCTGGCCTGATAGCCCGCGTTTGGTACGGGGGCCGTTCTCTTCCAGATCATGTACCAGGTTGAATGGCAGAGAATTGGTCGGTATCCCACAGTTTGCGCAGTGCTTTGTCCACCATTAGGAAGTCCGGCAAGTCATTATTGTGATCCGCCTTCACTTTCTCAAAGCGCTGTTTCAATTGTGGTTGGGTTGCTATCCAGTTCAGAATGGTTTTTATCTTATTATCGTCGTATAGATTCTTACGGTTCTGCTGGCTCAGTTCCCAAGAGGCTGTCCGAGAATAGACTGCCCTACGCGGCAACTGCTCCTGCGTTGC
>NZ_JAHHPO010000825.1 GCF_024606365.1 Endozoicomonas sp. ONNA2 | reverse complement strand
GCCTGATCCCCCCGGGGGAGCAGTTGGCAAAGCAGCCCAACCTGGGCAAGTTAATGGGAAAAGCCATAGCCGTTCTTAACAAGCATCGCGATGAAAACTTCGCATCATTCGATCAGGCCAGTACTCACCAGGAAATCGCCAGCCTGAAACAGCAGGTCTCGGACATTGATCAACAAATCGGAGAAGAGGCCACCGGTATTAATGACTTGGCCAGGCTTGAGAACAGACAATGCCTGCTGACCATCAATGTTCGGGCCAGAGTTGAGGACGGTTCGGTCATCGCCACGCATATTGATGGTGGTCCGATAGCTCAACAACAGACAATGGGAAGTCCCCTGCCAGGGCCGGTGCATACAGCCACAACGGACCAGCCTTCTCAAACAGATCCGGAGATGGCGCCAGATGATAGGCCTATGGCTGAACTGACAGCACAGGACCTGACAGATTCAAGCCCGGCTGATCAGAATATCTCCATCAACTCCCCGAATACTGGAGCTTATGCTGCCCCCCTGACTGAACTCGAGATTGAAGTCATAATCGAAAATCCTTTTGTAGGAAGAATCGGACAGGACGATTCGCTGATCCCTGGCATAATACAGGGCCTTTGTGAACCAACAGACTCCCTGCCAGGCATAAGCTCACCGCCCGATGGTACTGGGCAAACCGGCGATGCCGCTGAGGATTACAGTGAGCTTGATGGCGTCGAGGGTCTGTTTGCCGAGCCAGACAACGCCGACGAAAGGACAGTGACAGACCCTGCGGAGTCAGATGTCAACATAAGTCAAGATGAAGCACCCATCGACAACAACGAAACCGCCATTGCAGACGATCAAAGTGTGGAATCCACTCGGGATATCTCAGTCGATGAGAGTTCCAGTAAGGTTGATGTCACCGATGGTGGAATTGATAACTCCGAACCGTCGGAAACGCCTCAGCAGCCTTCCGATGACAGCGGGGGTTCTCAGGACAGTAATCCAACAGGCACTGCATTTACTGCCGATGGTCCAGGCCTGGATGACTCGGTAGACAGCGATTCTGGTTACTTGTCTGGCGATGAAGGTGATCCGGTACAGACACCC
>NZ_JAHHPO010000824.1 GCF_024606365.1 Endozoicomonas sp. ONNA2 | reverse complement strand
CTGGACAATTTTGACAAATGCCTGACCGGGGCTGAGGCTGGACTGAACCTCCTGGCCGATGGCCCGTTCCCTGATCCGGTTGATAAACTCCCGGACTACCGGCAGGGCAACATCGGCTTCGAGCAGGGCCATACGCACTTCACGCAGGGTGTCCTTGATATTGTCTTCGGTCAGCTTGGCCTTCCCGGTTACTGTTTTCAGTGTCCGGGAAAGGCGTTCGGTTAAATTTTCGAACATTCTGGGAATTACCCTGAGCTAAGGTGTTTAAGCGGTTGCAGGTGCAGGATGACAGTCAGTATATAGGAATCGCGACTCAAGCGGCATCCATTTCAGTGGATTGGGTTAAAGGTTGTTTGTCTGGGACCCTGTAATATGACAAACTCCCGGTGCTGCTATTCATTGAAGCCTATGGACACAGAGGGCTTCCTGCTTTTGGTTTTTTCGCTGCTTTGGGGTAATGGGTTGCGCTAATGGGTGTCATGTTGGTCAGTATGGGTGCGCTTGGCTGCTATCTGGCAGGCACGGTCGGCCAGGGGTTGCGAAACGGCGGGCGTAAAGTACCCAGGTCTCCGGTTCTGTTGATTACTGCCCTCGGCCTGTTTTTTCACGGTATTGCGTTATACATCTCCATCCACACTGGTCGGGGTATTAATCTTGGTGTGTTCACCATGGGGTCACTGACCTCTATGATGGTGACCATGATGGTGTTACTGAGCAGTCTGAAGAAGCCCTCGGAAAGTCTGCTGGTCTTGATTCTGCCGATCAGTATGCTGGCCATTGTGCTGGCCTTGCTGGCACCGGTGGAACATATTGTCTGGAATACGGCATCATCAATGGTTTCCCATGTGCTGCTGTCGGTCATGGCTTATGGCATTTTGATGGTGGCGGCATGTCAGGCCATTTTGCTCTCTTATCAGGAACATCAGCTGCGCACTCACCGCCATACCATCAGAACATTGCCGCCGTTGCAAACCATGGAACGGCTGTTATTTGAGTTTCTGGTCCTTGGCGTTATTTTGCTGACACTCTCGCTGGGCAGTGGTTTTCTGTTCCTGGAAGATATGTTTGCCCAGCGGCTGGTGCATAAAACGGTATTGTCCATCACCGCCTGGTGTCTTTTTGCGGCACTGCTGGTTGGCCACTGGCGTTTTGGCTGGCGTGGGCAGACTGCGGTTCGCTGGACTCTGGCGGGTGTGCTTTTTATGCTCCTTGCCTACTTTGGCTCCAGGGTGGTGCTTGACTGCATGGTTTCCGGGCAATCCTGCTTTTGAGGGACTATGC
>NZ_JAHHPO010000073.1 GCF_024606365.1 Endozoicomonas sp. ONNA2 | reverse complement strand
TCAGGTTCTCATTATTACGGTTGAGAGGGCTGGCAGGATGGTTATTGAGATATATACGACACCAGTTTTTCAATTCGTTCAGCGTCAAGCGAATATCGTTGTGTCGGCAGGCTGCTTCCAGCTGGCCGAAAGCTTCAGCTTCAGAGGATTGTTTCCCGCTATCCGTGTTACTGATGGGTTGACTGGCACGGGCCCGGAACCGCCAGAGCCCCAGGGTCGCCAGCCACAACAGGGCAAACACAGCGGTTAACCACTGCCATAAGACAGATGTCTGCCACAGGCTGGCAGGCTTCAACGGTATTGTATCGCTTTGCGGACATTCAGCAGGCTGGTCTGCCGGTAATGTGGTCGGGGGGGGCACTGTCAAGGCGTTAGCATTCGGATCGGCTGCGACATCAATCTCTGTTGCGGGCAGTCTGGAGGTTTTGATCTCGCCACTTGCGGTATCAAACCAGGTGTATTCAATGGCCGGCAGGGTGATTTTTCCGGGGCGTGTCGGAATCATGGCTATGGAATCCGTGCGCTGCCCTTGCACGCCATTGGCTGTCTCGCGGTCTGCGCTACCGGATTTATCCGGGTAGCTGTTCACTCCCTTCGGCTGAGCCATCAGAATCGGTGGGAGTTGTGCCGCACTGAGACCGTCGGCATCGACGGTAATGGTGCGGGTAATGGCATCACCTACCGTTAAACTGTCCAGTGACTGGCTCCACTGCTCCTGAATCGTTACCTTTCTGGCGGGTAACCAGGTGTCACCGGGCGGGTAGATTTCAGGTCTTGGCTTTACCTCAATGGTAATTTCCGGGGAGCGGGCCACTACGGGTTTGCCACCACTGGAAAAGAAACTGCCAAATGGGTCCCGGGGTTCGGCTGCGACACCAGTAAACGTCAGTGACGGTATCGTCATGGTGCCCACAGACTGTGGGTGAATAGAGTACTTCAACTCAAATCCCCGGTAGCGAATACCCCCAATAATGGTATCCAGTTTACGGGTTTCCCCCAGCTGTTGAATCAGCGCATCGCTGATATCCAGGGCACTGAGTCGGTTATCGTCATACAGCTGGACACTGAACAGAATGTTGACGGTGAGTATCAGCTCCTGCTGGACATAAACACTGTCACTGCTGACCTCGGCGTTCATCAGGATTGGGCCGGTATCACCGGTTGGGTCTTCGGGTCTGTTATCGCTGACGGTGATAGTCACCGGTTCGGATTGCCAGCCTCCCAGTGTGATCGGGGGTATCACCAGTATTCCCTGTTGCCTGGGGGCCAGGGTCACCACCCAGTCGCGGGTAAACGTCCTTTTGCCATTAATGATACTGGTCTGGCTCTGCTGTCGGGTGCCCAGTATGTCAAAGCTCCACTCCAGGGGGGCCAGGTCCGGAGCATCACTGGAACTCTCTTCTGTACGCAGGGTGAGTTCCAGGGTTTCATGGCTGGCCAGTGAAGTTTTGTTAACACTGGCGGTAAATACGGCATTGGCCATCATGGTAATCGAAAGAGTGATCAATGCGGTCAACATCAAAGGAAATGACTTTCGGTTTACCATGATGCCTCCTCCGTTCTGTTTGGCTGTTGCGCAGCGCGTTGCTGATACAGAAACTTTCTGCGTAATAAACCACCCGGGTCATCCGGAATGGTTCTCAACCAGCTTTCAATCGCCTGCTGTTCGGGAGAGAGTGGCTGTTCCACGCCTTCATTCATGGCGCTGGCAGGCATGGCGCTGGCAGGCATGGCGCTGGCGGGTGTTTCCGAAGCTTTATCATTGGCAGTATTTTTTTGCGCGGATTGTTGCGCCTGGCCGGGCTTTTCTTCAGTCTGCCCGGATTGGGCCTGTTGATCTTGCGGCTGGTTCTGATCAACTGATGAGTTGTTGTGCGAGCGCTGTTGTGATGAAGATTCCTGTGCCCTGGTGTTTGCATCTGTCGGGTCATTTTCTGAAGCAGCTTCATCCCTGTTGTTTGCGGATTGCTGGTTATCTTTTCCCTGGCCACTATCTTGCTGGTGGCTATTTTGTTCTCCGTTGTTTCCCTGATTTTGCTGAGGCTGGTTTGACTGCTGCTGTAATAACTGTTCAACCAGATGACGATTGAATCTGGCGTCTTCCATATCCGGCTGGTGCGATAATGCCTGATCATAAGCATCAATGGCCTCCTGAAGTTTGCCTGCCCTGGCCAGTGCATTGCCCCGGTTGAACTCGGATATTGGTTCATTAGTCTGATTATCAGGAGAACTCAGGGTTGATGCAGACTCATCAAACTGCTGATTCCGGAACAAGGCTTCGGCTTTCCACGCCGGATCATTAAACAGGCTTGCTGCCAGATCCGGATTACCCTCCTGTAGTGCCTTCTGACCCTGCTGGTCCCGGGTCTGCCACAGGTCATTCCAGCTCAACGCCATGGCATCGACCGGCAACAGGGAGATCATAATCAGTACTATCCATCCACGGCGAAAGCCCAGCAGGGCAGCGGGTAATAGCAACCATACCAGCCAGTAACCGGCGTCATACAACTGATCAAACTCACGATCAGTTGATGTTTGTCCGCTGAATAGTTGATTTATGTTGTCTGTTGGCAAGAGGGTTTGCAGGTCTGTATCCGCAACGGTCATGGTCTGGTAGCTACCGCCATTGGCCCGAGCCAGTGATTGCAGGCGGGACTGATCAAGCTGAGGTACGACAATGGCTCCCTGTTGATTCTTCAGATAACCGCCATCAGGCAACGGAATTGGTGCTCCCTGTTTGGTGCCGATACCAAGAATGGATAAACGGATACCGCTGTCTTGCAACAGGCGGGAAATCTGCTCCGCCTGCGCTTCGGTCATGGAGCCGGTAACCAGTAAAATGTCGCCGGACTCACTGCTACCCTGGTTCAGCAGCTGTTTGGCC
>NZ_JAHHPO010000823.1 GCF_024606365.1 Endozoicomonas sp. ONNA2 | reverse complement strand
GTATATACTTTATACCAGTTTCACGGCATGTTTTTATGAAGATGAAAGTGTGGTTTTAAAAACTACTCAGTTAGAAGTTCAAAAGATACCGGAGTGCCTTTTGATATTTTGCAATTAACTTTTTTACCAATTGTATAATTTAGATATTTAGGGGGGATTCCATAACCTGGTCGAATGCTACGAATGTGTTGTTCTGTTAGTACTTCACCTGCATTAATGTCTTTTACAAAGTATAATGACCGTCGGAATTTGATATTCCCTAGCTCTGCTTCGGTTTTTTCATAATTGATTTTCCCTAAAGCTTGCCATGCAGTCTTGGTATCGTTGCATAAGTTGGCTAATTCTTTGGGTTCAAGTGAAAAGCTATCATCTGGCCCACCAGCATTTCGGTCTAGTGTTACATGCTTTTCTATTAAACATGCACCTAGAGCAACAGACGCTACGGCAGTCGCATTGTCTATCGTGTGATCTGATAAGCCTACTAAAACATCAAAGCGTTTACCCATATCCTGCAATGTATTGAGGTTGTATTGTTCAGCTGGTGCTGGATACCCGCTAACACAGTGCAGAACTACCAAATCATTACAGCCGCTATTTCTTGCTGTCTCAATTGCCTCTCTTATTTCAGTTTCATTTGCCATGCCTGTAGATATTATCATTGGCTTACCTGTTTTTGCGACTCTGGCTATTAACGGTAAATCCACTAACTCAAAAGAAGCAATCTTATATGCAGGGGCATTTAATTCCTCAAGCAACTCGACAGCACTGAAATCAAATGGGGAGCTAAATACAGTAATTCCTAACTCTTTCCCTTTATCAAATATTGGCTTATGCCACTCCCATGGCATTTGGGCCCACTGATACAGTTCATAAAGTGTATGCCCATCCCATAATCCGCCATGTATTTGGAACTCTTCTTTATTGCTGTCTATGGTGATCGTGTCTGCTGTATATGTTTGGAGTTTAATGGCATCGGCCCCAGCTTGTTTAGCGGAAGCCATGATTTGGAAAGCACGGTTTATGTCACCATTATGATTGGCCGATAATTCAGCTATTATATAGGGTTTATGATCAGGCCCTATATCGCGGCCATCTATTTGTATTTTCTTCATAACATTTCCTGATTACCACTGATCGTACGTCATGATACAGAGAAAGTTTATTTAAGA
>NZ_JAHHPO010000822.1 GCF_024606365.1 Endozoicomonas sp. ONNA2 | reverse complement strand
GGAATTACTGACCATCAAGAGATTAATGAAAGGCTGGTAGCAGGTTATGATTTTGTGTCAGACCCCTGGATGGCTAACGATGGTGATGGCTGGGATAATAACCCCCGGGACCCGGGTGACGCTCTGCAGCCAGGTGCTTTCGGTACCTCATTCGGTGACCCGGTTCCGGCTAATGCTCGCAAGAGCAGCTGGCACGGTACCCACGTTGCCGGCACCATTGCCGCTAACACCAACGATAACATCGGTGTTTCAGGGGTAACCTGGCTCTCCGGGGTGCAGACGCTCAGGGCGCTTGGGCGATGTGGTGGCTATACCTCCGACATCGCATCAGCCATGCGTTGGGGGGCAGGCCTGAAAGTCTATGGACTCCCGATCAACCCCAATCCAGTCAACGTGCTGAATCTCAGCCTTGGTGGTCAGTCGCTCTGGTGTCCGCAAACCTATCAGGATGCTATTGATGAAGTGGTGGCGGCCGGTGTCACGGTGGTGGTGGCCGCCGGCAATGAGCAACAGGATGTGGCGATGAGCACGCCGGCCAACTGCAACAATGTCATAGTGGTTGGTGCTATCAATCGCACTGGCAACCGCAGCTGGTACTCAAATTATGGTACTGATATCGACATTATGGCCCCCGGTGGAGAAACCCATTTTCAGGGCAATGGCATCCTGTCACTGTACAATTCAGGGCTGAGGGGGCCGACCAATGGCTCCTACTCGGAGCTGCAGGGCACCAGCATGGCAGCACCACATATCACAGGCTTGATTGACCTCAGCTACGCGGTCAATCCAATGCTGCCACCGGCTGAGCGTGAGCGCCTGTTGAAAGAAACAGCCAGACCTTTTGCCCGGGATAGCGATTGTTCAACCTTCCGCTGCGGTGCCGGGATTGCCGATGCAGCCGCCTTCCTGAGAGCCATCCAGAGGGCCAAGTGAAAAATAGGCAGACGAGCCACGAAATCAGAGCTAGGTTTTAATAAGGACTGACAAGAAAAACAGGTATTGCACGGCTTCAGACAACAAGCAATACCCGAGCTGAATAGAGAATGATCCGGCAGTGCATCTCTATTCAATAAATCCAATGGAGTGGAACCTTGAAATCATCAAACCATTCACTGCTACTGGCGGGCATTTTTTCCTCTCTCATCACTCCCGTGAATCTTCAGGCTGATCC
>NZ_JAHHPO010000821.1 GCF_024606365.1 Endozoicomonas sp. ONNA2 | reverse complement strand
GTATCAAACGCTCGAGGGTTTTTACCATGCTTTCACGCTCCGGATATTTGCCGGACTTGTTGAGAGACTCTTTTTGACGCAGCTCCATTAGTTCCAGCACCGTTCGTGCATTCCGATCCCTGTAGGACTCATAAGGGTTATTGAAGAAATTATTCGGTTTATGTTTTTGTAAGCCCGTTTTGAGGAAAGTTTCCTTCATGATTTGCTCCAGAGGATTTCTGTTATGTCGGGTGTTCGTCTGACCTAATGCTTCTATTAAACCTTCCACATCGATATTGTAACGTTCTCTATAGGCTTCAATCCGGGGACGGAGTATTTTCGCAACAGTAGCGCCGGGAATATCTTCGTAACGTAGCCCGGAAAACTTCAGATTGACATTGACAGGATGCTCAAGACGCATGTCTTTTTTTAATCCGCTGTTTTTCTCAATAAATTTATCAATTTTTTGCTCGTAGTATCCCAGGCCGGTTTTTTTGATACCAGTTTGCAACATCGTGAAAAAGGTTTTTCTGACCAATGCGGCCTGTAAATCTTGACAGTCTGCCTGATCATTTTCCGACATAGGGAAATCCACATCGTACTGTGGGATTGACTCCTGTTCGAGGATGAACTTTTGCTCCAGGAAGTGCATGCAGAGCACGAGAGTTAATTGACTCAGTTTGGAAGCATAATTCAGATGAGCTAAACAATTAGTAAGATACCCGTGCTCAGCCTGGTAAAAATCCAGCATTTTTTTCCCAGGCAGCCTGAGTTCCTGACTGCTGCTATCCAGAGCTTTCTCGTCGAGAAATGTGTGAAAGATGAACCAGAGAGGGCGTTTTCCTCTAGATGTCAGTTCAGCATTGCTTAATGTATCAGCCAGTTTGGTAAAGTTGGTCTGGTAGGCCGCCTCCATTTCGAGTAAGCAATTTTCAAGGGTTGCAGGGGCGTCACTGCCTGAAACCAGACCGGGGGTATTGGCCGTCGGAGTATAAACGGGAGGAGGGCATGACAAACCGCTGCCCTGTGGGTCATGAAACGAATAGGGGGGTGGGGAGGGTATATTGGACGCACCTGCACCGACGCCGACGGAATGCCCTGAAAATTCTGTACAATGCCCTGGAAATCCTGCAGGAAGGTTCTGGCGCATTACCTCGTCCACATTGTCAGGACGAATCGCTCTACTGAAATCTACTGGTCTGGTACTATCCATAACTAACCTCTGATTTGTGTTTATTTAAAACCGCCGATGATATACCCGAATCTGTCGAATTAATCTGAATAAATAGAAAAAAGACTTCAGATAGCGGTAGGTATTAGTGCTTTCACAAATTAAAGCACTACTTCGACCACAGAAAAATATATTGGTTCCCGTAATCGCAAATTCACCCTGATGCTGGATGGCTACATGACATCCTCCCACAGCTAAAGCAGTTGTATTCCTCCTGTGAGACGCTCATGCCCGAGCGCGGCTTTCCCCTTACC
>NZ_JAHHPO010000820.1 GCF_024606365.1 Endozoicomonas sp. ONNA2 | reverse complement strand
GGCCGGCGCTGTGGAATCTGTCAAAGCCGCTTCAGAGATTTATGTGCCATTGACTGGTGAGGTTATTGAAGTTAATGGCATTCTGGAAGACGCTCCGGAAACCGTCAACAGTGACCCTTATAATGATGGCTGGTTCTTCAAGATGAAGCTTGATGATGAGGGTGAACTCGATGATCTGATGGATGCAGAAGCCTACAGTGAGTTTATTGAGTCAGAATCTTGATAGATTCCGGGCTGACGTCTTCAATTATTTCCCGCTGCCAACCACCTGCTGCAAAACAGTCAGCAGTGGGTGTGTTATCGGATTGCAGCTCTTCTTGTACTTCTCTTGAGTTCCAAACTTCCTGATGGTGACCGGCAGCTTATCTTTCAAGCCATTTTTTTATTATGGACAGCTACCTTCCATGAATGATGAGCAGTTACTCCGTTATAGTCGGCAAATTATGCTTCCCCAAATTGATATCGAAGGGCAGGAACGGTTGCTGTCATCAAGGGTTTTAATTCTTGGCCTGGGTGGGCTGGGCTCTCTGGCAGCCCAGTATCTGGCCGCAGCAGGGGTTGGTCACATGGTGCTGGTTGACCCGGATACAGTTGATATCACCAATCTTCACAGGCAGTTACTTTATTGTGCAAAGGATCAGGGGGCAGCAAAAGTATCCGCTGCACAGGCCCGGCTATCGGCAGTCAATGACAGTATTCAGATTGAGACTGTCCATGGATGCCTGGCCGGTGAAGACCTGTCAGAGCAGGTAAGAAAAGCGACGGTGGTTTTGGATTGTACCGATAACTTTACCAGCCGGTTCGCCATCAATGTTGCCTGTGTCAGGTCTTCTGTACCTCTGGTCAGCGGTGCAGCCATCAGGCTTGATGGCCAGCTGACAGTTTATGATCGTCGTCAGCCTGATGCGCCTTGCTATCGGTGTCTATACGATGAGCAGAGTAATGAAAATCTCAGCTGTTCTGAATCGGGAGTTCTGGGGCCAGTGGTCGGAATGATAGGCACAATGCAGGCGCTGGAAACCATCAAGCTGATCACTGGAGCTGGCAATACGTTGCATGGTCGTTTGATGATTTTTGACGCGATGACCATGGAGTGGCAGACAATGTTGCTGCAGGCAGATCCGGAGTGTCCTGTCTGCAGTCGGGCATAATAATAAATGGTGTCGAGTTTTTTGAGAGAGTATCAGGGTGGTGGCGGACTGTCCTTTACTGCCTCTAACAGGCGGGCCTTGTAATCCGGGTCCAGGTCATTCCAGTGCGTGCCAATCAGGGCTCCCTCAAGGGCGTAGAGCAATACCTTTGAAACTTTAAAACCACGATCACGAACTTTACAGTAGGCTGCAACAGAGCCTATGTCATGGAGTTGTTCAAGAGTTCTGATGCCTACAGCGTTTAACCATTGTACGGATGTCTTGCCAAGGTTTTTTAATTCGATCAGATCAGTTGCCATGTACTGGATCCTTAACTCAACTCTAGCGTCCGTACCAGAGACAGCATGATTATTGAAAGTCAGAAGTTATTTTTCTTAGAATAGCTCAGAACTTTGAAGTCCTCTTGCTAGTGTTATCAGTTATTACCGAAGGAATTCTATTTTGAAATCTTGTTGGGACTTTCCAGCAACAACTGCATGGTAAAGAAATCGACGACTAAAAAAGGCAGGCCTGGCAAAAAGACTCAATCACCCTCCAGGCAAAAACAGGGCAAACCGGTACCGTTCAAATCCATTTTGCTCAAGCTGGGGCTGACCCTGGTGGTTCTGGTCAGTGCTTATGCTATTTATCTGGATGCTGTTGTCACCCGGCAGTTTGAAGGAAAAAAGTGGGCGATACCTGCCAAGGTATTTGCACGTCCTGTTGAATTGTATTCTGGCAAGCGGATAACCCCCGGTGATCTCCAGTCCCAGCTCAGGCGTCAGGGCTATCAGGCGGTTCGCGATGTGCGCCGACCAGGCACTTTTGCCCGCAATGGCAGCCAGTTCGTTATTTACAGCCGGGGATTTCACTTTCCCGACGGTGCTGAGCCATCACGCTATGTGCAGGCCTATTTGCAAGGCAGTGAGGTGGTTCGCCTTGTTGACCGCAATGGTAAAAACCTGCCACTGCTAAGGCTAGACCCCCAGCCCATTGGTGGTATTTATCCGGCCAGTTATGAAGACCGTTTACTTATTCGGACTGCCCAGGCTCCCCGTTACCTCCTTCCTGCCCTGCTGGCCATTGAGGACCGGGACTATTATGACCATGGTGGTATCTCACCCACCGCTATTGCCCGGGCCATGGTGGCCAATCTTAAAGCCGGAGGGGTTGTTCAGGGCGGTAGTACCATTACCCAGCAGTTAGTGAAAAACTTTTTCCTGACCAATGAACGCACTCTGGTTCGAAAAGGTAAAGAAGCCATTATGGCACTGCTGCTTGAGTTGCATTACATCAAGGA
>NZ_JAHHPO010000819.1 GCF_024606365.1 Endozoicomonas sp. ONNA2 | reverse complement strand
TTAGAGCTGTTCAGAATTACAGTAATATGCCTTTGCTGGGTGCTGAATAGTTACTAACAGACAATTCCTTAGGGGAGTTAAAGATGGAACATTTTGGCCGGAGAGATCAAAAATACTGCGCCCGATCTGGCGCAGTATGAGGTGGGGGTGTAAAACGATCAGATCAAGAATCAGGACCCGACGTCGGTTTTCATCATCCATACCTGGCAGAGGTCTGGTCTGCACCATTATCGATCAAGAATTTCTTACACCTCCAATGGGCAATATCCACCGGTGTTTTCCCATCTTTTGTTCGAGCATCAATATTTGCACCAACATCGGCCAGAGCAGTAAGGGCGGGATGAATGGTCTCAAGCAGCTGAAGTACAATTAGTGCATGCAATGTTTTGGATTTATTGTTTGTTTGTATGGCATCGTTAATTTTATCATGTGCAGCTTTTAAGATTTTATATACAGCTTCCAGGTTTTTAGTGACCTCAGTCCTGTTGCTGAGCAAAGACTCCAAACATTCTTTATTTCCATGTTTCGCAGCAATGTGTAGGGGCGTCTCACCATTTTTTGCTCTGGCATTGACGTTAGCTCCAGCATTGACCAAGGCTTTCAAAAGGCTTGTGTCATTTTTCTCAGCAGCAAGGTGCAAAGGTGTATGGCCATTCTCATTAGCGGCGTAGACATTATCCCCCCTGTGAGTCAGGTTATGTATGGATTTAGAAAAGTGATCGGATTTGTTAATAGAATATGCCACTTCTTCCAATTTGCCATCATCGATAAGATGCTGGATATTCGAGTTAGCTAATGAACTCATAATTTTTATTATTTCCTTAGTTCGGCCTTCTCCCTCACCAATCAGAGTTCCCACTTGGTCGTTAGAGTTGGTTTGAGCATTTGGCAGTGGGTTTAATATTTCATGAATATTTCCACCTAAACTGGACCCTATTTCTGACCCTTTTCAAACCCTTTTTTCGCCCCCATAACACCTGCGCCAAGCGCTGCTAATGCTGCTACTTAGGGTAGACATTAAGCCCAAGAAAGCAGCACTCCCAGTGCAGAACTCATCCTGAACAGCCACAATAAAGCTTCTCAAACCACTACTACTTCGTTTTTTCCCACCTGCAAGCTTGCCATCCAGTCTATCCTGATAC
>NZ_JAHHPO010000818.1 GCF_024606365.1 Endozoicomonas sp. ONNA2 | reverse complement strand
GCCCCGGGTTTTACTGATTTTGGTGGCTATATGCAGGGCTGTGTCGCCGTTCTTGTTGGGGGCATTCACTTTCGCTCCCTTTACAATCAGCTGTTTCAGGCATTCAACGTGGCCGTTATAAACGGCCAGGTGCAGGGCTGTTTCGCCGTTTTTATTGGTGGCATTTACGTTCGCGCCCTTATCATTCAGTTCTGTCAGACATCTGTCATCCCCATTGGCAGCGATGATATGCAACGGTGTTTGACCTTCCCCATCGGTGGCATTGATCTGTGTCGGATCGTTCAGGTAATTGAAAAATTGCCAGTCACCTTTTCTGGCAGCAGTGTGCACTACGGTAGTAATATTTGCTCCTTTTTCAACCAGAACGGCACGGCTCTGGTTGTTTCGCGCCAGAATAGCCCGGTACAAGGCATTTTCAAGATCAAGTTCGTTATTATCGATCAGGAATTCAAGGCATTCTGTTTGCCCCCCCTCGGCGGCGGCGCACAGGGCAACGTTGAGGTCTGTCGCTCGCTGTGCAGCCAGCTGTGAAACCAGCTGTGAAACTCGCTGTGAGATCAGGATTTCAAGGCACTGCTTTTCCCCCCGTCCGGCTGCTTCGCGCAGGGCGCCGTTAAAGTCGTTTGCGCCTTTGTTGATCAGGGGTATAAGATACTGCGATTGCCCCTGTCCGGCGGCTTCGCGCAGAGCGATATTAAGGTTAGCCTGGCCAAGTTCGGTGCTGATCAGGTATTGAAACAGTGGCGTATCGCCCTCCCGGACGGCGGTGCGCAGCACATTATTGATATCCGCCCCGGCCTTGATCAGGATATTGAAGTCCCCGGTGCGACGCAGACGGGCAGCAATATACAGGGGCGTCTTACCCTGATGATCGGCGGCATTGACATCAGCACCGTGGTGGATAAGAGTCCGGGCCAAATCCGTATGCTGGTGCTTTAAGGCGACAGCTAACAGGTATTCAGGATGACCGGTGAGCGCCGAGCGGTAAGGCTGATTGGCCAACGTCTGGTCTTTGTCCAGATGCCAGTTCAGCTTGCTCAGATTACCGGTACGACAGACATTAAGCATCCAGGATTCACAATAATCTGATTGGTCGTCATCGACGCTTCCCCCGTCCTTACGAATCAATGGCAGCGGTGGTTTATTGCATTCACTGCACCGGCGTTGATCAAGACTTGTTTCACTCTGCCCATCAAGGTGTCGGGTGATGCATCCCAGGTGGAAAACGTGGGGTTTCGGTTGGCAAGATGTTACGACCAGTGGGTGTCCACCAAATTGTCCTCTGATATGTTCGTCATTTATACAGATAGAAGAACAATTAAAGCGGACATCTGCCCCGTTTCCACCGACACCGTTCATCGATTTAGCCTGCTATTTGACTCAGCACTGTGGGTAGGACAAAAGTCAGCAGGGAAAATTCCGTAAAAAGCGGAATTTTTAACAAGAGGTATGTGATAAAAATCCTGAAGTCGGGCACGGAACCGGCTTTTACTAGTCAGTAATCGTTTATCCGGAATGTGAGTGATGGGAACGACTGGCATCTGGCAACAGTTTAAGGCGCTGATTCGGGGTGCGGGTTGTTGCCACCCGAAAATAGCAATGGCACCAGTCAGGCAAAGTTTCGGGATGGATTGGTTATTTCGGTTAAGGGAGAGTCTGTAAACGTTGGTGAAAAGGCGTTTATTCTGGATGGTAAGAGATGGTGAGATCAAAGGTAATGCGCCGAGTTTGGGGCAGTATGAGGTGGAGGTTTGAAATAATCAGGAATCGGTTCTTCGCGCAATTTTTTGCTCACTGTAGAAGGCAGCCCGATGGTTCGGCTTCATAGTCTTTAAGAAGTTTTTGGCACTCCGTGCGGTGAAATATGTTAGCGAGGTAGAGAGCCCTATTGCCATATTTATTCACCTCTCTGGCCAGGGAGCGGTCAATCTGCAGCAATTTCGCGACGGCCGCTGTGTGGCCTCTATAAGCTGCTATGTGAAGAGCCGTATTGCCATCGTTATCCTTCTTTTTGGCCAGGGAGGGGACAATCTCCAGCAATGTCTGGATGGCCTCTGTCTGGCCATAAATAGCAGCTACGTGTAGAGCCGTTAAGCCAGTGTTATTTTTCTCTTTGGCCAGGGAGGGAACCTTGGCCAGCAATATGAGGATGGCCGCTATTTGGCCTTCACAAGCAGCGTAGTGAAGAGCCGTCCAGCCATTGTTATTCCTCTCTTTGGCCAGAGAGCAGTCAATCTCCAGCAATGTGTGGATGGCCTCTGTTTGGCCTTCGCCAGCAGCTAAATGGAGAGCCGTTAAGCCAGTGTTATTTTTCACTTTGGCCAGGGAGCGGTCATTCTCCAGCAATTCCCTGATCAACCTTGTGTTGCCATTTTCGGCAGCCTCGTGAAAATCCCGAAGGCGTTTGGATCTGTCACTGTCCGACAATACCTTAGCCTTGAGGAAGTCCAAAGCAGGATGATCAAAGAGGGGTTGAGCTTTGACGGTGTCTGTGCGGTCAAGCGCCGCTTTGTTGCCGTCAGCTGCCCGTAAGACCTTGGCGATCTCTTCGTGGCCCTCTCGGCAAGCCAAGTCAAGAGCCGTTTGGCCAAACTTATTCTTCTCT
>NZ_JAHHPO010000817.1 GCF_024606365.1 Endozoicomonas sp. ONNA2 | reverse complement strand
CTACGCGGCAACTGCTCCTGCGTTGCTCTGGCTCCTGCATCCATGCAGTCGTGCGGTGGCAGCAAATTGGTCTAAAAATTTCTGTCAACCTCGCTACGGGGACGCCCGGTCGGGCGCTATTCTCGGACAGCCTCCCGGACCAATACCAGAATCTGTAATACAACCGGGCGATCTTACAACAATAGCCTGTTAGTTGGAATTGCTCCGATATTCAGCCACCAGGATCTGTTAAAATGCTCCTATACCCAATGCATGACATTAAGCTACGGCTTTACTCAGCAGTAAGGTAAAATCCCGCCCATTACCAAATCCGTAACCAGAATCCCAAAGCACCATGTATCGGCCTGTATGGCAATACAATCGTCTGCTCCGGGTACTTGACAGAAGCACTCTTCATTATGTCACGTGATACCTTATTGAATGACTCAATGGCACTGGTAGCTGATATCGGTGGCACCAACGCACGGTTTGCACTCTCAATGGGTAGCAGGTTGCAAAATGACTCGGTACAAGTGCTGGCCTGTAATGACTACGACAATCTTGACCATGCGGTCATCGATTACCTGAGGCATCAGCAAGTAACCGTGGATCATGCCTGCATGGCGTTTGCCTGTCCGGTAAGTGGCCAGACGATAAAAATGACCAATAATCACTGGGAATTCACCAAGTCTGACATGAAAGACAGGCTGAAATTGCTGTCATTCAAAGTGATCAATGATTTTACGGCCCAGGCTCTTGCCCTCCCTGCCCTGCCTGAAAACGCCCTGATCAAGATTGGCAATGGAGAAGCAATGGCAGGAGCCAGCAAGCTGATTATTGGACCGGGTACAGGCCTTGGCGTCGCGGCACTGAAAAAGGCAGGGGATTACTGGTTGCCTCTGCCCGGAGAAGGCGGACATGCTGCATTTTCGCCCATATCTTCCATGGATAGCCAGATTCTCGGTATTCTGCAGCAGAAACTGGGCTATGTTTCCTGGGAATCGGTACTGTGTGGTTCTGGTATCGAGCGGCTACATGAAGCCCATGGTATGTTGTCTGGTCAACCACAGACACTGAAAAACCATGAAATTACCGCACAGGCCCTGAGTGGTGACCCTCGGTGCAAACAGACCTTACTGCATTTCTGTCAACTGCTGGGCAGGGCTGCCAGTAATGCGGCACTGACCACTGGAGCCCAGGGGGGGGTTTATATTGCTGGCGGGATTATTCCACGCTTCCCTGAGTTTTTCGCCCAATCGGACTTTAGAACCTCATTCGAAGTTAACGATAAAATGGTCAGCTATCTGGCAGCCATACCAACCAGTCTGATTATTCACGACAACCCGGGCCTGACCGGTGCCTGTGAAGCCTTGGGCAACCCATTGATTCATTGATTTTCCAGGCTGACCCTGATCCGGGTCAGCTTACCCCGGAAAAGAACAATTACTTAATTTTAAAACAACTTGCTCAGGAATGACTGATATTCCGCATTTAGAAAAAAGTTCAGTTCAGATGGTTAACATTAATAATTTACTTGATTAAGACTTTATTCTTTATAACTATTCACCCATAGCAGCGAATTTTATTCAGCATTGTGAATACGGATATTTGCTATAACGAATGAACATTCCTTCCGGGGAAAGTCCTCAAACATTCGTTAATCACCACCGGCAACAACATACAAAGTAGTTGATAAGAGAGAACACTTGAACGAATTGCTTTTGATTGGCCAGCTTTTGTTATTTTATGGCATGGTCATTTTAACCTACCGGCTGTTCGGTAAAACGGGACTTATGTGTTACACGGTGCTGGCCATCGTGGCTGCCAATATTGAAGTACTGGTGCAGATCGATGCCTTCGGTATGGAGATGACCCTGGGAAATATCATGTTTGCCACCACCTTCCTGGTGACCGATATCCTCAGCGAGGTGGGTGGTAAAAAATGGTCTGACTATGCAGTCAATATCGGGTTCTTTACCTCGGCACTGTTTATTGCCATCTCCCAGAGCTGGCTGTATTTCCTGCCCAACACCCTGGATTTTGCCATGCCCCATATTCAGGCCATCTTCAGCAATACGCCTCGCCTGATGATTACTGGCCTGCTGGTTTATGCCATTACCCAACGCCTTGATGTGTGGCTTTACCACAAAATCTGGCACTGGACAGGGTTTACCGAGAAGTATCTGTGGCTGCGCAACAATGTATCTACCCTGATTTCCCAGTTTTTAAATGCGGTTCTGTTCACCTTTGGTGCATTTTACGGAACGTTCCCGGTGCCAGATCTGCTCAGTATCATCCTCACCAGCTATGGCATCTTTGTGGTGACCAGCCTGTGCGATACACCTGCTGTCTATCTGTGCAGAAAGATCAAGGTCAGGGAAATATGGGAGCGTGCATGAAAGTGATCGTTACCGGCGCCAGTGCCGGTATTGGCCTGGCGATTTGTCAGCGTTTTCTGCAGGACGGGCGCATCACCGTGGTGGGTATCGATATTAATTCCGGCGAACTTGGTAACGCCCGTTACCACCATTTTATGGCCGATGTAGCAAACCCGGAATCGCTCCCTGACATTGCGGGCACAACGCATCTGATCAACAATGTCGGGGTGCAAAACACCGCCCGGGATGTGGCCATCAATTTAGGCGGTGTGATGAACTGTACCAAACTGTACGGCCTGCAACCGGCGATTCAAGCCATTGTCAATGTCGCCTCTGCCAGTGCGCATTCAGGTGCCGAATTTCCGGAGTATGTTGCCTCCAAGGGTGGTGTGGTCGCCTACACCAAATGGACCGCGCTACAGGTTGCACAGTACGGTGCCACCTGCAACAGTATTTCTCCGGGCGGCGTGCTGACTGAATTGAACCGGCCGGTCATGGACGATCCTGAAAAATGGCAAGCCATTATGAATGAAACGCTGCTGCCAAAATGGGCCAGCCCTGAAGAAATAGCACAATGGGTTTACTTTATGGCAATCGTCAATCGCAGCATGACCGCACAGGATATTCTGGTGGATAACGGAGAGATGGCCAAGTCCAACTTTGTCTGGTGATCCAGAGGCTTGCTGTGGCCCGGGTCAGGGACTTAAAGGAATTTGCCGCTGACAACATTCACAATAATGTCATGAGTAAAGTTCATCCTGATTTACTCGATATAAGGACTCCACTGTTAAAGACTTGAAAAGCTTGAGTTCACCAGCGCTCCCAAAAAACAAAAGCAACAAAGCGTGTTTCAGTATTTCACTGCAAAGGAATTGCGACCATGAAAAAGCACCTTTTTCTACTCCCCGGCCTCAAAACGGCCAGAGAACTTTTTGAACAACTCGAAAATGCCGGTATTAATCACAACCGGATTCATATTGCTCACCAGGATCACTCTTGTAGCACAAACTGCCACCTTAACCATCTCAACTTAAAGGAAAAAAACGACACCATTCATAGTGGTGATCTAAAATTTAAGGTCGGTGTCGTTCTGGCAACGACGGTTGGATTCTTTACCTACAACCTTTGGGTTGGTCATCCTGCTGGCGGTATTGGTACCGTCCTCGCCTGCCTGATCGCCCCTGGCTTCCCTGCCTGGCTCGGCGGGATGATCGATCCTTGAGGTAATAATAGTCGCCTGCAATCCTGTCACGATCACATTCAGCAAGGTGGTGCGGTTGTTATGGTCGCTATCAACAATCCAATAGAACGGGAAAGGATGAACAAAACCGTAGCGAATTATGCCCCCTGCAGGTGTGGCCTGTACACACTTTTGCCGGACGACTGATGGCGGGACGGGGAAATCTCTGCGATAAATCGTCGTTTTCTTTATCAGGGGGCAAATCAGGAGAAGATCAATGACGCTCAAAGAACTGAAAAAAGCCTTCAAAGAAAACCCTCTGCCTGTCCAACTGCTGAGTCAGGAGGGAGATATCTATTTATGCCAGGTGGACCGGATGCGCCTACTGAGAAATAATGATGGTTCCCCCGCTATTTTCCACAGTATTAGTGAAGCAAAAGAGACCCTTGGGGATCAAATTGCTCACCACTTGCAGCTGGTTTATTCCGAAACCTATGATGAGATGATCCATCCTGAAAGCGAGACCAAACCATCAAAATGAGCCCGGGAAACATATTCTCAAGCTCATCAGCCTATCATTGATTGGACCGTCCGCCCTCTATCAGCGATTTCAACATCGATTAACCCGGCTTCTGTTTAGATGCCCAGATTGCCAGTTTGTGCTTCATGGTCACCTGGGATACCTGATCCTCCGGCAGGGGTTGAATCAGGTGATCATGGACCAGCAGTCGGTATATGTATTCGATTTTCTCATTGACAGAATCGGTCGCCTCAAATTCAACAACTCCTCGCTTTTCCCCGTACTTCATGCCATATTCAATGGCCTTCTTGACCAGCTCTTTTTCATTTTTCAATTTCTTCATTGGCGTCTCATCCGGTCCGGTGATTTATCAGGACATTTACGTTTATAAACCATTTCTGGTAAACCACCCCGCCATTTCGCTAACATTATCATCATCACGCCGCCAATCGTCCGGGCAACACTGCCTGCAAAGAGAGGCTTGATCAGGGACATTACCGACAGTCTGCCTGAAATAGCTTATACCAATTCCACATAATTGCCTGCCATGCGCTATTATCCGCGCTTATTACCAAAACCGCTATTCCCTCGGAGGTTCAAATAAGGTAAAAGTGCCTTATGAGAACCCCGAAACGAATCCAACCCCTGGTTGATGAAGGACTGGTGGATGAAGTACTCCGCCAGCTAATGAGTGGTAAAGAAGCCGATGTCTATGTGGTGCGTTGTGGAAATGCTATCCGCTGCGCCAAGGTTTATAAGGAAGCAGCAAAACGCAGCTTTAAAAAAGCCGTCCAATATCAGGAGGGCCGCAAAGAGCGCAACAGTCGACGGCAGCGAGCCATGGAGAAAGGCTCCAGATATGGCCGAAAACAACAGGAAGAGACCTGGCAGAGTGCCGAGGTTGATGCCCTGTTCCGTCTGGCAAGCGCTGGCGTCAGAGTCCCACAACCTTATATCTGCCTGGATGGCGTACTATTGATGGAACTGGTGACGGATGATGAAGGTCAGGTTGCCCCACGCCTGGGCGAAGTGTCCATGTCCGCTGAACAGGCTCGTGAAGACCACGCCACCATGATGCATTATGTCATGCTGATGCTCTGTGCCGGTCTGATTCATGGCGACCTGTCGGAATTCAATGTTCTGGTGGATGACGACGGTCCGGTGATTATCGACCTGCCCCAGGCCGTGGATGCCTCGGCCAACAACCATGCCCGCTTGATGCTGGCCAGAGACATCAACAACATCACGCAGTACTATGGACAGTTTGCGCCGGAGCTGTTGAACAGCCAGTATGCCAACGAGATATGGGCACTCTATGAAGATGGCGAGCTGACCCCGGAAACCGGGCTTACTGGCCTGTTCACCGAAGTGGAGCAAGCAGCCGATGTGGACTCAGTGCTGGCAGAAATTAAAGCGGTTCTGGCCGAAGAGCAGAAACGGCAGGAACGTCTGAAAGAATCTGATAATCCTGATGCCTGACAGGAAGTGAAGTTGCTTGAAAGCCCGGTATTTCGGGCTTTGTTTATTGTTTCTACGCAATGATTGGCAAATAACATCTGAAAGTTTATGGGCATTAACCCGCATACAATAAACCAGTCCGTAGCGTAATTGACCTGGGGCTTTCACAATCTTTGTTACACCAATGTAATAAGGAGTTTTCAACAGTCTGGATAGCAATAGGACCCGTGCCAAATTTGCCAATGCAGAAACCGGAGCCTATGTACGTCATGGAATGAATCCATTCTTGTGTATAGGTATCTGACAGGTTTAGATAACTAAAGGGTTTAACTGTTTTTATATCCCTGACAATAGTTTCGTTATAACAGGTCATAATGTTTCTGACTGAAAATCTGCTGACTCCGCAATGTAAAAAATGTTCGAACTGATGACAGGATGATTGCTGATCTTTATTGTCTTCGCAAGTCGTACAGTAGCTGGCCCCCTGTGAAATCCACTTGATAAATCGTTTCCCCCAGGGGACTGGAGGGTGATATTCATACTCAATGTCATCCCGGTCTTTGGCAACAAAAGAAATTTCGTCATCCTGACCTTGAAAAAGCGACTTTATGTATTCATCACCGCCCTCACCACTAATTGAGCAATAAGTCCTATCTCCGATTTCGAAGCGATGGACAGTTGTTTTGTTGATAATACCAGGGTTAATTAATGACTGGTGTGTCTGTGTATACGCTTCCTTTATATAAACCCTGACAGTATTTACATGGTCTGCTTTCTTACTGGCAAATAAGGCGTTACTGTTTTTCTTAAGACGGTTGTTTACTGTTTTTTCGGGGTGAAACAACGTGCTTTTGTCCGATGGTATATTCATGGCTTTGTCATAACCGGGGGGCGTTATGCACTGCTTTTCAGGATAGTGGATAGAAAGGGGGAACAGTGATGTCCCGAGGCATGGACAAATAAGTAGTTGGCCAAATGGAATCGTATAATTCTGGCTAAGTGGACAGTTACTATGCAAGGCGCAACGTAGGGAGCATAGCCTTA
>NZ_JAHHPO010000816.1 GCF_024606365.1 Endozoicomonas sp. ONNA2 | reverse complement strand
TTTTATTTACTCAGGTAATTTATTATGAGTCATGACCGCGTTGGAAACACGCCTGTCACTTCCAGCCCCCATATCATTAATAAAAATGACGCAGAGCCTGAAGAAACAGGTGTTAATTATCAAGGAAGAGAAACCAAAAGAATTGATGGTTCCAGGCAGTCCCCGGATACCGATACAAAACCTGCCGAAACCGCACTACGGGACCGGGCAATATCGAGAGACAGATTTCAAGGATTCAGAGACAATAAAACAACCCAGAAAACCAGAGTAGCTATGGACAAGGCCATTACCCGGCTACAGCAGCAGGAAACAGTCGAGGATATCGCTAATACCCTTGATAACCTCACCGCCGTTCAGCGCGAGGTACTGTCCCAGAAGGAAGAAACACCCGTAAATTGCCGTAAAATGCTTAATAGAAGAGTTATTGCTGACAAACTCACCAAATCTATCGCCAAATACCCTCAAGGATTATTCAGAAAAAATACCTCCATATCTCAGCTCAATGCTGCCCTTGAAGCCATGGATACTGCTGCTATCCCCGAAGATCTGGTGAACAACCCGTTGAGTTGTGCAAACCTCTTCAAAAAAGCAATGTCAACAGACAAAACTCTTGATATATCGAAATTTAAAAATGCCATGACCACAAAAAAAGGTGTCACACAAGTTGACAATGCAGCTTTAAAAAAAGTGTTTGTCGGTTTAACTGAAAAAATGACCCCAGATCAAAAAGACGCACTATCCATCAATCTTTCTGTTATCAAAAAAGCGTTTTATTTCGCACCTGCCACTGATGAATCTGAAGGAAAGCAAGTCGTCACCAAAGATGACTTACTGGATATCTTCACAGACTCACTTTTTCAATTTCCGCCGGTGAAACAAGCAAGCATAGAAAAAATGAATGCGAAAATTAATTCACAAAAAGAGGCAGGGAGAGCCTTATTGAAAGGGATCCTGGAGATTACCACTGAAAATGCAGGACCAGGCCCGCTTTCCTGACCTCCATCCCTGATTTTTGAAAAGTTCAATGTTTTATTCTTCAGCTGCCACTTCCAGCTGAAAAAAATCATCCCCGACACCATTGATAAAATAATGGCCAGGCACGATCTCTGTGGATTCTGGTCTTTGCCACATTGAGACTGACGATCAATTGTCATTTTAACCGGCTTTTACCGGACCTTTGTGATTCCTTTGTCCTAAAAACCAACGTTCGCTATAAGGTAGATATTGAGAAGTAGCCAACCAAATAAAATCCTGTGATCAACCGTTAAAAAAGACTGATTGAAGCCCGGTATGCTATATATTTCAGGTTTTTTCAGACAAGCACAATGTATGCTGAATGTGAATTCTCACTGTTATGCCAGCTCCCTGGTAAAATCCGCACTGTCGGGTGAGCATAAAACTGCAGACACTGACAGCAGCGCCAGCTGCTTGCCCGGGTCGGAGTCTTCCAAAACCTCTGTTGAAAGTAGCATTGGTGATTCGAATTCCACCAGATTAAGTCATCGGCAGGTCTCGATTAATACCGCCACAACCCACTCACTGCTCACAACAACTGAAACTCAGGATCTGGCAGCACTACCTGAAGGACCGGACTTTCTTCTGCGCTTTCCCGAAGAACATCTTTTTCTGCTATTTGCCGATCCGGTTGCGATTATTTACAAACGCTCACCGCGAAGATATGAACGCAGAGAACCAGGGTGTACAGCGGCCTGGTGCCGTGGCATGAGTCAGGTTTTGGACTGGCTTCAGCATGACCCTGTAGATGCCCCGCTGATTTCCCGACAGCGCTATATGGAGATCAACAAACTACTGACAGAGGATGTGCAAAATATGAATACCCGCCACATCCCCGGAAAGCCACGAAAAAGCCGGGTTCTTTATATCAGCGAGCATCATAGCCAAAAAGGCATTATGCAGGCTCTGCGGTACAAACAACAACTGGAAGAAAACTACGAGCTTTGCCGCGGTACCAGCAATGCAACCATTGAAATTTCCGAGAACAGCGAAAAGCTTCCTGATAGGCAATTACTGGCAAATTCTACCAGGCTGGAAGGCATAAATATTTGTTTCTGGCCATTAGGGGCTAGTGATCCAACATCAAGAAATGGTGTTCTTTTGTTTCAAAACCAACTAGTGGTGCTCCTTGAGAGAGAAATAATCACCCCGCTGAACAAACAACTGCGTTTACTGAAAAATAGAAAAATAACCAAGCCCAGACTACTGATCAAATTGATAAGAATTGTTGCCAGGTACTGGCCCAGACTGGAGCAAATACATGCACCATTGGACGGCACTTGCAGAACGAATTATATGTTAATGCAATATATCTTTATGAAATTTGGCTTTCCACCACCTGTGTTAATGGACCCTAACTCAATGGATCTGGTTGACACTTCCCTTGGTGAGAAAATCATAGGCATTGGCTTGAAAAATTCACTTGGCCTCATGAATAAAAAGGCTCAAGTATCAAAAACAGAGGCAATCATTCATCGATACACAAAACGATACCTGAAACATTCCTCATGCTTTTTCCGCTCTGCACCAAGTTACCAAAAATACCTGATTCCAGATGAATTGAATTTTAGTGATAAACACCACGCCCAAATGAAGGATCTTACCAAAGCATTCATTGAAGTCCTGGCTTCATACAAAGCCATCACACAAACTGTCAGGTAGCTAACCAAAAAAACAGGAACTTTTTATTGGTTAAAAAGTCAAATTTAAAAAACGGTAATCAAAAAATTTATATCGAGATTGATATTATGAACCCTAACGGTATCATCGGGGCATCAGGATTTAATGCTACTGCAAGATCCAGATCCGAAAATACAGCGCCAAGCCTCATTGGTGTCATTTGGCGCACCATTACCGGGCCATTCAGATACGTTAGCAGCACGACCAGTGAAGCTGAGTTGCCTGACAACCAGGGATACACAGCAACTTCTAAAACAGACATAACAGATCTGAAGAACCGGGCCGTTAAAGAAAAATCTTCAAGCCCCTTGAGTTTGCCAAACATCGATGACCATGCACAGGTGTTCAATGAAGTTGTACGTAGAATCACCATAGACCAACAATCATTGATCATGGAAAAGGCAAACGCCATTACTACAGATCAGCTCGATCACATTGTCCAGTGTTGTCATAAGCCAGAACAAATCATTACAGAGCACCAAAGCTTTTTACAATCGGATGACTTTGCCTATGCAGCGCTGCGTGCATATCGGGAAAAGAAAATCAGCCGGAATGAATTTGCTACCCTGGTTACCCTGCAAGGTGTTTACCTGCAAGGTTTACAGCAGAGAGATTCATTTGAGATTCATCATAACAAGCTGTTTGATGATAATGGAGAAGCGAATGAATATGTGTGGCAAACCATAGCGCGTTCACTGTATAGGTCAGAGGGTTTTTTCACCAGCTCTTTTGATCCAGGGGCGACCATCGAGAAAATGAAGCTTTTGCTTAAAAACGCACCTTCGATTGAGGCAGGTTTTTGGCACTGCAAGTTCGCGGATCCTATAGACAAAAGGCAGCACTCAATGAGAGAAACCCTGGTAAACCTGGATTTCCTTGTTTTGTTTGCTGCCTTCGGGTGTGGATGGACGATATGCCCGTCCAGCACGCTGCGACAGGCTTTCCTTGACAGTCTTTGCCAGGAAGAAGCCCATCAGATCAATCCGGTAATAGGGATCAGTACGCCTGAAGATATCAGAACCGGCAGCCTGAAAGGGTACAGAGACATGGCCATTCCGTTTCCTGGCCACCCTTTGCCAACAACAGCTGACGACATACCGGCTCGACTTATTCTCGAGTTCATGGCACATGATCTTTATCACGCAGTACGAGCCAGCCTGTTAAAAAATATTGATATCCAGTTAATCGTTGCCGTTGCCGATGTGGTGAGAAAAATTAAAACGTCCTTCCATGATGAGTACATCAGGGTAAAACAGGATTTTCAGCAGCAAAAAAAAAGCTTCGAAAACTCTATTTCCCGATACTCACAGAAACAGCAACAGGACATGATTACAAAATGGCAGCAGCATGAAGATGTGGCCAGTATAAAAAATACCCTCCAATATCTGGAACATACCAAAAAAGCCCTGGGCCAGCTTGCATTTAACCTTGATGATCTTGATACCCATGATCCAACGTGGAGAATATATCCGGATAATTATGATATAGATCGATTCACATGCCACTTGTTAAATATTCTGCATCAAATGAACAGGTCTCCCTCACAACCATGGCGCAAGTTACTGACTGAAACCGATGCAGGCATTGTTGGCCAGTGCATTATTCCGATGATCTCCGGTAACTTGTCCAATCCCGGGGAAATGTATCAGGATTTCTGCGGCCGGATTCACGTGCATATAGCGCATGCTGGAAATGAACTTTCACAATCACAGAAAGATGAATACGCTGCCAGAAGTAGAAAGTTGATAGAACCGCTGAATCCATCGTTTAAGCCAGACCAATCGAAATGGCCTACCTTCCTCCGGGAAACCATGTTAACCGCAACGCACATTCCAGACTGATTTAAATAGTTAAGTAGCTAACCATATGAAATCATATATTTCTGACTCCTTGTGCCGGCACTC
>NZ_JAHHPO010000815.1 GCF_024606365.1 Endozoicomonas sp. ONNA2 | reverse complement strand
CTTGACCGGGGTGTCGCCGTTGGGATGGCCATCCACTTCACCCCGCCAGTTAATGGTGCTATCGATGGTAATGGTTTGCCCGGTCACCAGACCGTTCTGGGTATCTTCAACGGTCAGGTCAAAAGTAAAATGGGTGGTATGGTTGTCAGGTGTCGGGTAATGACTGTTGATGGTACCGTCCGGGTTGATGGGCACAATCAGGATTTTTTTGTTGTCCAGGGCGGTTTTCAGGGCATTGAGTCCACCCAGCAGGGTGACCAGCGAGCCGTCTGGGTGATCGATCAGTTGGCCATCAATCAGTAACCCGAAACCACTGGGTAGATTGATGCTGGTGATGTCGGTAATGGACTCACTGCCATCGGTATCTTTCAGTTCAATGCCTGAGAGCGTCAACGGTGCACCGCCGGACATAAGCTGGTTCTCACTGTCCAGGGTAACTTCAATACCATTGATGGTGTCGCTGGATTGGTCTGCCGTATCAACCACCGGCGCAAAAATGGCATTAAGCTGGTAGGTAAACGGTTTACTGGCACCGTCCGCTTCGGTTACCAACACGGTCATGGTCAGCTCGGTTTGTCCGGCAAAATCCCCGGGGGCGATGATGCTGTATTCCCGCGATTGCAGCGCCTCGGCGGTCAACTGGTAGGTTGGTACGCCATTGGTTACGCTGGCGATGGGTGGGGCTTTTCCCGTACTGTTTTGTAGCCGGAACTGCTGGTCAGCAAGTTCCACCACCAGATTCAGAGATTCTGATCCATCAATATCCCCAGAAGTAACGGTCAATTGAAGCGGGAGAGGCGTGTTTTCATAACCATGGCCCTGCAGAACGTTTTCATTGACCGTCCACTGACTGCCGGGTGTGATGGCAGGCAGGTCAGGGTCACCGAAGACCTTGATCTCCAGATAACCTTTGTCCGATTTTGCCTGCTCCTTGCCTAAGGCCGGTGGAATGCCGGACTGAATGGATTCCCGGCTAATGGCGTTGACTTGCAATTTGACATCGGTGAAATTGGCCGAGCTTCGATCTTGGCCGGGTTGGTAATACAGGTAGGGAATATTGCTGCCAGCGGTTTCAAAATAGCCGGAAGTCAGAGCGACTTCCTGCCAATCTCCATTGTTTTTTATCCAGAGAATGCCGGGAGATTCATTGGCTTCAACCAGCGGTGTAATACGGATAAACAACGATTCTGATCCATCGTCGTCCACCAGTTGCGCCTTGATATTCGACCCGATAGCCAAGGATTGATCCTCAAACCCCGTGAGCAGTACCAGGTCCGGTTGCTCCCCCGTTGGGGTGAGTGTCAGCAGGGGAGGGTCCGCCACCGGGTGGATATTGACAATAATCGTGGCCGGAGTACTGGCGGTGTCAACCGTGCTATACCCCTGTTCCGTGGCGATTGCTGTGACACTGATTGCCGCCTGGCCACTCCAGTGTTCTGTGGGCGTAATGGTGAGCTGTGCAAACTGTTCAGGGGACAGCGTAGCGCCGGTGCTGACCGGGCTTTTATCAGGCAAAGTTAACTGAAGGTTGTCTGGTAACTGAGTGATTTTGTACGACAACTGTTCTGAGTCATCGGTGTCTTGCAAAAATGCCCGAATCGGGGCGCCATTGTTTTGCAGAGGCAGCGGTGTATCTTCCAGCCCCTGGAGCGGGGGGATGGTCTCTGGCCACCGGGGTGGGTCGGCAATGCCGGAAATATGGATGGTCAGCGGTGAACTCAGGCTCTGGTCAGGGCCGGGGTTTTTACTGATGGTGGCATTGAGGTTAAGGGTGACCTGATGATTGGTCAGGGTAAAGTCCGAAACGTTGGCCGCTGGCAGGTAACCCAGGTTTTCTGCGCTCAGGATGGCATTGCCCGCTACCATAGTGCAACTCATGGCTTTGTCGGGAATGGCGACCGTATTACCGGATGCGGCCAGAGTTGTGCCGTTGAACGTCAGCTGTCCTCCTTGAAGGTCGCTGGTGCTGACCGACAGACTGGTCAGGGTCTCATCCCGGTCCGGGTCACCAAGATCAATGGAAAAAGACAGATCAATGGGTGTTGGTGTGTCTTCATCGCCTTTTGTGTCATCAACGTTGGTGAATATGGCGGGTTGGTCTTCAATGGTGATCTCAAAAGGTGCTGAACTGTTATCACCGTCGCCATCGACAATGGCGCTGAACATCTTCAGGGTGAAGTCCTGTCCCGCACTGTGATCAATGTGAGGATAGGAAGGGAGTCGCCATCTGCCATTGCTTTGAACGGTCAGTATGCCTGCATCCGTGGTAATGGTGGTTGTGTCGGTTGGGCTGACTGGATAGACCATATTCTGGTAGGTGATGGCGGTGAGCCTGGCATTATCGGCATCGGCATTCAGGGAATCGTTTCTTAGCAGATTACCACTGAAAGTCTTGCCTTCTTCCCCAATGGGCTGGTTATTTTTCCGGTAATAGTTGCCGTTGGCCACCGGTACGGTATCCACGACGGTGTAGAGAAAATTTACGGGTGTGCTGTTGAGGCTATTGTCACTGTCGCTCATCAAAACGGGTATTTTCAGGGTAATCGACTCGCTCTGTCTGGCAGACGACGGGTGATCGAGGTTGTCCAGCTGTTCAAATTGAATGGTGGCCGTGGTCGCTTGTGGATTACTTACGGAAAAGCGAAAAACCGGCAGGTCGTCGTTGGCCCGGCTGATGGTCAGTACAGACTGATCCGGACCAGATACGGCAATACCGGTCAGTGGATTACCATCGGAGCTTAAACTGGCCATCTCCTGCCCAATGGTATCGCGATCAAATACGGGAACGGGACGGTCGGAACCGGGCGTATAGTTGAGAGTACCGGCTACGGAAGTATTGTCGCCTTTGTTAATGTCCGTGGTCGTCGGTGGTTGGGTGATCTTGCCGGGGGTCGGGTATTCCCCGTCCAGCAGTAACAGGGTCAGGACGTCACTGGTGGTGGAGCCATCGGAATCCACGGCCTGCAGGGTATAACTGACGGGCAGCTCCGTGATGTTCTCCTTGTTCCGATTCATATGATCGAGGTAATGATACCAGGTAACGCCAACGGTGGCGGTGGCCGAGGAGCCGGGCGGCACTTGAATTGCTGACCCGTCATTCTGGATCGTGGTCAGGCTGAAAATAGGATCTTTTTGAGTGCTGCCCTGCATGGACCATGCTTCCCAAGTTTCAGGGTAACGGCTATTTGCCGGGGAGGCAAAGTACTTAATGGGCAAGCCGTCGGCTGTCAACCGGTTGTTGTCGCCATCAAGGGCAAAGCCACTGCTGTCATCGGCAGGGGGCAGAAACCAGACATTGGTTACAGCATCGGTATCCGCATGGATATGGACGTTGATCCGTTTACTGACGGCTGTCTTTTGGTACAGGGGCTCTGTCATTGCCGGGTCATTTATCGCCAGCGTCAGATGAAGCTGGTTGCTGACATCATCGATCTGAATCGGAATCCGTTTTTCCGAGGTATCACCGTCTGAATCCGTAACGGCCACCGCAACGGACAATGGCCAGCTGCCCTTATCCTGATCCATGGGGTGGGAGAGCGTTACTGAGTAGTTCAGTGTGGCTGGTTGTGCCGGCAGCGGTTGATCATTCAGCGTGATGGTGAGCACCGGGGATTGGTCAGGCGAGTGCAGGGTCAGGGTTGACCCCTGAGTACTCCAGGCCAGCGGCTGGTCGCTGGCGAACAAGCCATCCAGTCCGGGCTGGTTGGCAGAGAATCGCCAGCTGTCCGGCACGATCTGGTCGGATTTCGGGGTGGCGTTAATCGTCCCTTTGGCGCTAACCGGCAGGTTCACTTCATCAATGTTGATCCTGCTGGGGTTGCTTAACAGCGGGAATGTACCGTCAAAAATGGTTGCTGTAACCGTACTCTCTGCTGCTGCTGGTGTACCGTCAATGTCGTCAAAGGTAAAGGGCAGGGAAAGAATAATCCGCTCACCATTTACCATCACTGAATCATTGCCCAGGGTACCGGCCAGGTGATCCAGGGGACGATCCAGCTGACCATCAACCCTGACCAAAAGATCTTTGTTGTTTGCGCCAATAGCCGACAGTGACAGAGTGAGGATATCAACGCTCTGGTCATTCTCGATAATACTGCCTCGCAGCTGGTTACCATCTGCCGTGAAACTGACCGGAGTACCCAGTGAGGTTACGATACCGTTCAGGTTGGCAGGATCTGCCATGAATCTCAGGCTCTGCGGGTCGATGGCATCAGAGCCATTGCCGCTCAGGGTGGTAACAAAGCCAGTGTAACTCCCAGGGTAACGGGGGGATGTGGTCAGGTTGTCTTCGATAAAGGTCAGCTTGACCTGCTCATCTCCCGTGGCGGCTGCTCCATCATAAATGGTGACAAACACTGCCGCCCGGTCCGAATCACCACTGCTGTCGGTGACGGTGTAGGTAAACTCCTGGGGCAGAGGTTGCTGGCCGGGATGATACAGAGATTCCCGGGCCGTGTAGGTGTAATTGCCATCCGGTTTAACGGTGAGCGTGCCGTACAGGGTTTGAATGCTGGTGTCGGTTTGGAAATCGAACAATTGTCCGGTATATGTTGTGGTGTTTTTATCCAGATAAAACCGGTCAAGGGAGACTTTAGTGACGGTGAGAGTCTCAAGACATTGTACATCATTGCCCAGCAGGTTACCGGTCACCGTTTCACCTTCAGTGACTTCAATATGGTCATCCTTCAGGATAACGCCACCATCAATCACCGACAGCGTTACGGTATGGCTGATGGTATTGAGGTCATGATCGCTGGCGGTGAGTACCACGGGCATGATCGCCGGCTCAGGTTCTGTGACATCCAGGTTGGCTTGTTGTTGTACCACCAGGTTGGCAGACAGGTTGCCGGAGGTGTCGGGGCTGATATTGTCCAGTTTAATACTGAGCACCTCTTTGCCGGTCAGGGTCGATAGCACCAGGCTCTGGTTTTCCGGACCGGGATGCAGGTTATCAAGATCGAGACTGTCTCCATCGCTCGTGGGCAGCCGACTGGCCAGGGCATTGTTCAGCTGCCTTGAGGTGGCATAAATATCAAACTGCAACTGATCCGGTGGCAGGGGGTCGGAACCTTTCAGAACGGTAATCTGGCCGCTGTCCGCAATGGGGCCGGGCTGGTCACACTCCTGGTCGATGGTCATGGCGCTGACCGTATCGGTGGAAAAACTCAGTGCTGTACCATCCAGTACGGTAAAACGGATGGTGGCACTGTCGCTGTCCCCATCCGTATCAGTAACGGTAAAGGTAAACGTCTCGGTCAGTGTAGTGTCGGTGGTATGCTTCTGGTCAGGTTTGGCAGTATAGTTCCAGGCACCATCGGGAGTGACATACAGGGTACCGTATTGACCGGGGAATGGATAAAAAACACCTGTGTCACCGCCGGGTTTGTGGTTATTGCCAGATAATGGTGTGTCGTTAATGGCGCTCAGTAAGCCGCCATCGCCACCGGCTTGTGTCGGGGTAAACAGTTTGCCGTTATGCTCACTCCACCGTGCCGTAGTGCCTTCCTCCACCAGAACCGGCGTGTGTTCCACCAGGGTAGGTACGTTATCAAGCATGGTGACCATTAGCCCGGCTTTGGAGTAATGGGTTTTCTGGCAGGTTGGCGAGTAAAGGCTTTTCTGGTACGGCAGGGTAAAGCTGATTTCGTCACTGCCTCCCGGATGAAAAAAGGCACGGTCAACCTGTAAACTGGCCAGGCCTGTGCCGGAGTCCGGCAGGGTAAAGGTGAGGGCTGTCCGGGTCGACGTCCCATCCTGGTAGACGGCAGTCAACGTTTTGGGGTCGTTGATCTGCCAGCTGACCGGAAAGCGGGTGCCGCTGTCAATAATGCTGATATTGTCGGGCAGATCGGCCAGATAAGCGGACTCGATGGAGAGCACTGTGTCGCTGGCGGCAATGGGATCTATGGCCCGGGTAACGCCCAGGTCAACGCTTTCCTGAATATTGATGTCCGATGGGTTACCCAGGGGCATCAAATGATCGGTGGCGATGCTACAGGCACAGTCTTCAACCGAGGCCTGAACCTGGTAGCTCTCTCCCCAGGTGATTGGTGACATAAAAGCGGGGTGGTTCCAGTGATTATCCTCTACCGGGACTTGGGTGGTTATCCGGTTTTGCACCGGGACGGAGCCAAAAATAAGCGTCACCGGCCGACCATTTTCAATACCCGTGGTCTCACCGGTGATGGGCATATCAAAGGACTGGGTGTCGTAGGTGTTGATATCGTTGATCCAGATACTGGCTTCGGTATCAATGGTCAGAATCAACTCGGCAGTGGCGCTATTACCGGCCATATCGGTAATTTCTGCTGTCAGTGTATGGGGACCATCAGACAATGGCTGGGTAATGTGGGCAGACCAGGTGCCATTGCTGCCAACCGTGATGCCACTGGCCAGCAGCTGGCCATCAGAGAACAGCGCTACCGTACCGTTGACTTCACCGGTGCCGATAATCACCGGCGTGTTATCGTTGGTGGGGTTGTCAGGGGTATCTGCCGCCTGGCCATAACAGGAGTCACTCTGGGGTGCGAGTTCAAGGGTGACTTCGGTGATGGTATCCAGCAGAAACGTTGTGCTGTCTTTGGCACTATTGCCGGCCAGATCGCTGGTTTCTGCTGTTATGGTAATAATGCCGTCTAATAACCCGCTTCCGGTAAGATCCGCCTCAATTTGCCAGCTGCTGCCATCGCTATTCACCGCTGTTTGCAGCTGCCATTGATGGCCGACCTGATCCGTCAGGGTCAGGATAACCGGGCGCAGGGGCTCGACATTCACCACCCGGCCAGCGATGGTCAGTGCCCGGGACTCCCGGTCATTGACGATATTATCCGGGGTGATCGGTGTATCAATGGTAATCAGTGCCAGATAATCCATGGCGGGCTGGTCACTGAGCGTTGCCAGGGCCACTGGCAGAGTATCCAGCCCCGTGCCAATGCCGGCATCGGGTGTGATGGATGGCGTAAGCAGGGGAATGGTGGTCGGCGTCATCAGTCCTTCATCGGCGGTCTGTTCCTCAATGGCTGCCTTCTGATCGTCACTTCGTTCATCAGTAGCCAGGGTGACCGATGGTGTTTCTGACAACAGCGAAACATTGGCACCGGGTAACTCACCAACGGATAAAGCACCGGCAGTAATGGGCTGAATCAGGATATCTGCATTGCCTTCAAGCTCAATCAGCTCACCAGCCGTCAGCCGTTCGCCTTCTGCCAACAACTGACGACGTTGGCCTGGTAGTAGCTTCCAGGCATGGCCAGCAATGCCAATGATCCTGCTATCATTACGCAGCAATACGAGTTTATTCATGGTGTGGTGCCATTACTGGATGACGATGGGATAACGAGTTTGGTCCCATGCCCGGGAGCGGTTTTCCGTTGGCGGTGTTCTGCGGTTTCAGGAGCCGGGTACGGCAGCGTCA
>NZ_JAHHPO010000814.1 GCF_024606365.1 Endozoicomonas sp. ONNA2 | reverse complement strand
TTTTGCACGGATTCGGAGCTATTTGTCGTCAGCTAGAAAACAGGGTATGGATATACCAGTCACTACTTAGAGCTGTTCAGAATTATAGTAATATGCCTTTGCTGGGTGCTGAATAGTTACATTTTAGTTTTCTGCAGTAATGTCAAAACCGAGGCTTTTCGCCTGAGCAATAAACTTCGCTAAATTGCTTTTGCTCCACTGGTTGGAGATAGCATACTGCGTGTTATCAGGGAACGTGATGACTTCCCCATCGCCAAGGAAGTGTCGTGGAATATCCTGGCGAGCATAAGTAGCATTTGCTTCATTCAAAGGAACAAACATCCCGCCACTACGAATATTTTGTGGGAAGGCCTCGATCAACTTATCAACGGTGGCAGGGCTATGCCTGGCAATCCAGTGCTGTATCACTGCGAGCACCAGTCGCCGCTTGTTTAGCGGGCTGCCCATAAAGATATAGCGGGTATAATCTTTGGATGACTGCCTGGCTACCCTGCGCTCTTCTGATTGCTGTTTTATTTTTACCTGGTAGCTCTCTGCTTCAGGCAAGGGGATGATTTGTTGAACATCAATTAAAATCTGGTCGTTATGCTTATAGGGAATCAGCCGGACGCAACGAATATCCAGGCTGCGCTCGTTAAGCCAAATAACGGAAGTGGTCAGTTCTTTGGAAAAATTGGCAGAGACCAGTACCATGCGTACATCCATACCAAAATCATCTTCCTGAGGTTCATCCCACCGAAGAAACTCAAGAAGCTTACTCTTTGCATCCATCTCAATATCGTTATCGATAAGATGCTGCTGATATATTTCGACTGCACGGGAAAAGGTCAACGTCGAAACCATGGCCGCATAGCGCAGAGCCTGCAACTCCATATGCTCGCCTTTCTCGGTCCGCTTCAGCTCTATCACCACCAGGTTTGCTTCACGGTCAATAGCCAGAAGATCAATCCTGCGCAGAGAGTCAGACCATTCCGAGAACTCCTCGGCAATCACAAGGCAGTTGGGTGCAACTGTTTCATTTTGATGCTTCAGTGCAGACTGCAAATGTTGTCGTTCCAGAATGCCTTCATCGTTGAAGGTCGTTTTTTCGATTTGATTGAGCGTATTATTACCTGAATCCGTAACTTCAGAAGACGTTGAAACCTTCGGAAGCCGGTCGT
>NZ_JAHHPO010000813.1 GCF_024606365.1 Endozoicomonas sp. ONNA2 | reverse complement strand
TAAATTGGTAAAATTCTTCCGGTGCAATCAAAACCTTACGGATTCAGGTTCCAGTTATAGCCAAATAGCACATAAAAGCTCCCGTGCTCTGCTCATGGCTACATAATATTCAGAGAATTTGGGTTTATCGGATATTTTTTTGGGGTGTGCCATATCAATTATGATGATTACTTGATTTTCAATTCCTTTGAAATGTTTGATTTCTGCAAAGGTCATATTTTGATTTGGAAGGTATCTGACAGCATACTCATCCAGCGGGGTGATTTTGTGTTTTTGAATGATTGCAGGGTGCGCTGCCAGTGATTGTTGAAATGAAAGTGGTGACAAAAGCGTTATTGATGATGCAGGAACTCCTTCATCAAAAAGGGTGTCTAGCAAATTCGAGAGAACGTTGGGTGCTTTCTGGCTGGTTGAAAAAAAATTCCGTACCTCAGAGCCTGATGCTATACATTTTTTCACGGTAGTTATGCTGAGTTCAGACTGGATCTCCTGAACAATATTCCGGGTGTTACGGCAATTAATCGTGAGTGGTATTTCTGCTGGCCGGTATGATCTTAACTGATGAAGAATGTTCTGATCCGGTTCACCGAAGAGGTTTGATTGGTTGTTGATGTCATGGAAAATATACCACTCACCATGAGTTAAGCCATGTATCAAAATTGGATCGATAAGTGCCATGGCTTCTTTATTGAAAATATCCTGCCCTTCGTCTACGACGAGGGTATCGTACTGGCTGATGACTTTTCTCTTCATATCGACCTTTAGACTATCAAGTGTCGATAAAGTCAGGCTGTATTCACTAATTTGCGTTGATAAATAACTTCTTAACCAAGGGGACTTGCAGAGAAATAATGCTTTTTTTCCCTGATCGACAAGCCTGCTTGCCAGCTCAACTGCCAGTAATGTTTTACCAGTGCCAGCACTTCCGGAACAGAGTACTCTTGGGTTGGCTTCTAAAATATCAAGGCAATGATACTGCTCAGTAGTGAGTGCAATGGTATCAGGTGCTGTTGAATGTTGTTCAGAGTAAAGTCGTGGAACCAAATCAAAGTCTGGCCTTAACAACTGTTTGATCTGTTCCAGCTCTGAAGGGTTTAGTAAATGGGCGGAGTCAGCACCCTTGCTTCTCCAGTGGGAAATCATGCCCATTAACCAGGTCTCAAAATTGCGTAGTTTACGTTTGTCGCACAGATAATTGAATGACCACTCGGTACTGGTGACATTCCAGTTTACGTCGGGAAAAACAACGGCAAAGCCGTAAAGGTTGCTTTTTAAGTGGATGCCTCGAGTGTCCAGTGAGTGCTTTAAGGCATACATGGCCGATTTTGCCTGCTCAAAAGGGTCCTGAATGGCGGTATGTTGGTAGCGCCCAGTGGTATTCCAACGACCCTGCTGACAACTTACCCTGCCACCTTTGACTTCAAGCACATAGATACCGAAGGGGCAGACAATAACGAAATCTGCTTCGCCGACTTTCTTGTAGTCATGTTCAGATAAACCAACAGGGCGATAGAATCGGCCTTACGATCGTTCCAATCAAGGCTAATTTAAACG
>NZ_JAHHPO010000812.1 GCF_024606365.1 Endozoicomonas sp. ONNA2 | reverse complement strand
CACCAGAGCGATGACCGCTCCACCTGGCAGCAGTGCCATCAGGGTTTTCTGCCAGGAGACCGTTTGGCGTAGTACCAGGGCCAGGGCCACGGTAGTTGTCAACCCAATGATCGTGGAGAACTGCCCCATGGCTGCCCAGGCAATCCCCGGCAGCACTGCCCAGGCAAGTATTTTCAGCCCTTCACTGGCGCCACGACGGAGTATGACCAGTGAAATGATGGCGGCACTCAACCAGAACAGCATGGGAATACAGGCAAACACCGTAGCCAGGATCATTGCCTGTTTCGGGCCACGCATTGCCAGTTCTGCCAGTCCACGCATCAGCTATACCCTGTGAATGAATCAGTGACGGTCGGTGTATGGCAACAGAGCCACATAACGAGCACGCTTGATCGCTGTTGCCAGCTGACGCTGGTAACGAGCCTTGGTACCGGTGATACGGCTGGGAACGATCTTGCCGGTTTCGGAAATATAAGCTTTCAGAGTGTTCAGATCTTTGTAATCGATCTCTTTCACGCCTTCAGCGGTAAAACGGCAGAACTTTCTGCGACGGAAAAAACGTGCCATGGCAACGCCTCCCTGGATTTATGTTGAATGGTCAGGAGCTGGTTAAAGCAGCAACCTGAAAGCTATAGACAGTCATGAGCTATAGACAGTCGTGAGCGACTGAACGTCAGGTGTTACTCTTCAGACTCTTCTGCTTCGTCTTCCACGGCTTCTTCCGAGGCACGCTCTTCACGACGATCGTCACGACGATCTTCACGGCGATCACGCTTTTCTTCCGACTGCAGCATAATAGACGCTTCAGCGATGGCTTCATCACGACGAATAACCATGTTACGGATAACCGCGTCGTTATAGCGGAAGTTTTCCGTCAGCTCATCCAGCGTTTCGTTGCCACACTCAATGTTCATCAGAACATAGTGAGCCTTGTGGATCTTGTTGATTGGGTAAGCCAGCTGGCGACGGCCCCAGTCTTCAAGACGGTGTACCTTGCCACCATTTTCGGTGATAGCGCGAGTGTAGCGCTCAACCATGGCCGGTACTTGCTCGCTCTGGTCAGGATGGACCAGGAAAACGATTTCATAATGACGCATTATTTGCTCCTTACGGATTAAATAGCCTCCTGCAGTTTTTTACCTCCGACAGCCGCCGAAAAGATTTTATCAAGCAGTAAGGCAAGGAGAGTGTGAGCACAGGTGCCCACCGATTACTGCATTCACAAGGAACAACCTCTTTTGACCAAAAAGGCGCCCTTGAGAATGTGATATACGCCGGGCACATTGACCGCAGCGTACAAAGAGCCGGAATTTTAGAGATTTGTTACGTTGGTTGCAAGGGGGACGTTAAAAAGCTGATAACATAACCATTCCGTTTGGCCAGCAACGCTTGAACATATCAAAAGGGCTATAGGAAACAAAAAATATATGCAAAGAGCAGGATGGCTGTTCGGCAAACCCATTAAAAAATGACAGTCATGCTCTGAAGGTCGATACAGTTTCCAGAGCGTGCCAACGCTCAACTGTCTGTTATCTGTAATTTTCTCTAATTTACCGTGTTTATTGCCGGGAATGTGGACCCAATATTGTCACTATCATTGAATTATGGTCGATTACGAAAGCACAGCACTCATCCATACACCGACACGGCGGATCGGCCTGTGGCTGCTTATCATCCTGCTCTTTTCTGCATCTGCCTGGGCGACAAAACCCCTGACGTATAAAATCAAAGGGTTAGACAAGGCATTACTGCAAAATGCAACGCTCTATCTTGATAATCTGCCAGTCATCAAGCCCGAACAGCTGGATGAATACCGACATGAAATCCAGGAGGCACTGCAAAAATCACTCATGGCCCTGGGTTATTACCAGCCCACCATTGACTTGCGCAGAGGCAAAAAGCCCGCCAATCAGCTCATCATCGATATCAACCCGGGTAAGCCCGTGATCGTCCAGTCCCTGCAAATCAATCTGGAAGGGGATGCCCGAAAAGACCGGGCATTTACCCGGCTGATCAGGCAAAACCCGCTAAAAGTGGGCGATACCCTGAATGATGGTGAATATGAGGCATTGAAAACAGGACTCAATAACCTGGCCCTGACCCGTGGTTATTTTGATGCAAGGTTGACTGAGCATCAGATCAAGGTTTACCCCGACAAACAAACGGCAGACATTACCCTGACCATGAAATCCGGCCGACGATACCGGTTCGGACCGATTATTTATGACGCCCCGGTAAGCGAAGCCACCCGTGAGTTGCTGAACACCATGATCAATTTTCAACCGGGGCAACCGTATCGCTCTGAAAGGCTCAGCCAGTTAAACATGGACTTTTCGGCTACCGGATTCTTTAAATCCATCGAAGTGCGCCCTCTCCAGGATAAAGCCGTTGATGGTGAAGTGCCGATTTTCGTCAGTGTGAGCCCCAAAACAGCCTGGGAGCTGGAGACCGGTATCGGCTTTTCTACGGACGAAGGCCCAAGGGTATCCCTGAATATTGTTAACCCATGGCTAGATCAAAAAGGGCACAGTTTTACCAGTGATATCAAAGTGTCCCGAACAGGGCAGGAACTGAGTGGGCGCTATAAAATCCCTTATGGCAACCCCCTGCTCGAATACTACAGTCTGGACAGCGGTTACCAGAGAACGTCGCTCCAGGATACCGACAGTCAGCTCGTTTCCGCTTCCATTAACAAGTGGAAAAAGCGACCGGGTAACTGGGACCAGGACTTTTTTATCCGGGTAGATTATGAGAACTACACCCAGGGGCTACAGAACAGCAGTAACCTGCTCCTGATACCCGGCATGTCATTTGACCGCCGAAAAGTGGTGGGCAACCCGACGGATCCCCGCTCAGGGCACCTCTATAACCTGAAAATCGAAACCTCTGCCAAAGCCTGGCAGTCGGATGCTGACTTTATCAAAGTGTGGGGCCGGGCCAAATGGTTGACCACGTTCTTCCGGCATCATCGGTTTATCAGCAGAATCGAGCAGGGCGCCATCCGGGTGGATGACATTGAAAATATCCCGCCATCCATTCGCTTCTTTACCGGTGGTGACCAGACGATCCGTGGCTACAGTTATGACAGCATATCCCCAAGGGACAGCAGCGGTCAGCTGGTTGGCGGCCAGTACCTTTCGGTAGCCAGTATTGAATATGACTATGAAATTATCGAAAACTGGCGGGTCGCCTTATTTGTTGACAGCGGGACCGCAACCAACGCCTACAAAAAAGGTCAGGTTGAATGGTACACAGGCACAGGGCCGGGCATCCGCTGGGTGACGCCCCTGGGGCCGGTGAAACTGGATTTTGCCTTTGCTGTCAGTGAACCCGGCGCTCCCTGGCGAATCCACTTTTCCATGGGGCCAGATTTATGAGTGCTCCGGATAATAACCCTGACCATAACGGGCATGCCCCGGCAAAGCCGTTCCCGGCGAAAAAAGTGATCAAGCAGGGCTTATTGGCCACAGCTGTCTTCCTGATTACCCTGATTCCACTGCTGTTGTTTACTCACACCGGCAACACCCTGCTCTGGCGAGAGCTGGGCAATGCGCTTCCGGCACTGGCTGGGGAACTGACGGAAGGCCAGCTGATGACTGGCTGGCATATCAGGAATTTCCGCTGGCAAGATAGCCAGGTCGCCTTTCAGGCTGATGATATAACCCTTGAGTGGCAGCTTGGAAAACTGTTAACAAGGCAACTGCCGGTGCAACTGGTGGCAATTAACGGTGGCAACCTTGAGATTCAGCCAACGGTGGAAAAAACCGGGCCGTCAGCACCGACCGTTCCCGATTCCATGACCATTCCGCTGGATATTCTGATCAATCAGATCCATATTCAGAATTTCGAAGTTACCTTTGCAGGAAATAGGATTTCCCTGGAATCCTTTGCAGCAAACGCCCGTATACAGAATAGTCAGCTGTTTATCCCTGAAGCGCGGGCAAACAACCTTCGGCTTCTGTTAAAAGACCAGGCAACGTCCACCCCAAAGGCTTTAACACCGGACAAACCAACGCCAACAGGGATTGATCTCTCAACAATCACTCTGCCGGAAGTCAAACTGCCAATACCTGTCAGCCTGGAAAATTTCACCCTGACCAACGCCCGCTATCAGCAAGGTGATATTGATGAAACCCTGCAAGCGCTGGCGCTGAGTTTCAACTGGCAAGTGACTCATATCACCAACCTGACACTCAAGGCAGAGCAAACCAGGGCCAATATTCTTTTAAACGGTGAGATAGCGCTATCGGAAAACTATCCATTAAGCCTGACTCTGGATGCCACTATTCTGGATGATTTCAATATTCCTGAGCTGACAGCCATTAAAGGGGACAAGCTATCACTGGCCGCCTCGGGCGATCTTGGCCAATTAGAGCTGCGGCTGGCCACGCAGGGTGCCATCAATACATCACTGGAAGGACATATTGGCCCTCTTGCCCCCGACTTTCCCCTGAGCGTTGCCCTGAAATGGAGCCCTTTCCAATGGCCGCTGCAAGATAACTCACCCGGAATGTCCGCCGACCATGGCCTGGTCAGAATCACCGGCAATCTGAATCAGTATCAGCTCTCACTGGACACAACCATTAAAGTGGCTGCGCAGCCAGCAACCCGAATGCGTTTGGAAGCCTCTGGCAGTTTGCAGCAACTCACCATTGAAACACTGTCACTGAGCCCTGCCGATGAAGGCAATCGTGCTGAAAAACCGCTGGCACTGACCGGAACACTCAACTGGAAAGATGGGATTCATTGGCAAGGAGATATTCTGCTGTCAAAACTACAGCCAGAGTTGTGGCTAACAGACCTTCCCGGAACGCTCAGTGGCAAAGTAACAACTCGATTTACGATGACCGATGGCTCTTGGCAGCTAACCATTGCGGAACTGACGATCAATGGTTCCTTACTGAATAACCCCCTTGAGTTGACTGGAAAACTGGTATCTGACAACCGGACCAGGCCAATGGCCGCTTTACCCTTCAACGTGAATATTCCCCACTTTCATGCAGCCCTTGGCGAGAACCGTCTTGACCTCAGCGGCCAAATTGCAGAACAAATGTTACTTAGTGCCAAACTGGATGCCAGGTCACTGGATATGATTGCCCCGGACGTGAAAGGCTCCCTGCAAGGCAGGGTCAGGCTAACCGGGAGCGATACCCAACCGCAGCTTTCGTTCAGCTTTGACAGCCCATCCATCGATGTTCAACAGACCCGTATCAACCGGTTACACGTGACTGGCGAATTAACCAGAACATTTTTACTGGAAGGTAAAACCACACTGGAAGGTAAAACCACGGTTAAGGCAGACTCGGTAATCCGTGGCAATAATCAGCTGAAGCAGTTACTGCTGACTGCCAATGGCAGTGAACGGAATCATCAAATAGTCTTGAAAACGCAAGGTGAGCCGGTATCCGGTGAGTTAAAGGTTAACGGCGTTTGGCAGGGCGGTAACAGCCATGGCAAATGGCAGGGCCAGTTAGCCAGTGCCAGGGTAATGACAACGGTGGATACCTGGTCTCTGGAGCAGCCTGTTCACATCGTCATGGATACTCAAGCAGTAACACTGACAGATCAATGCTGGCTAGCCAAACCGGCGCGACTGTGTATTGACGCATCAACATTTTCAGCCACCCGTGGAACCTCACGGTTTTGGCTATCAGACTTTAACCTGTCAAACCTGAAACCACTGTTGCCAGACACCGTTGACTGGCATGCCACACTCTCGGGCAAGGGTGATATCCAATGGGATAACGGCCCGCCTATAGCCCATATCCAAATTCAGACGACGCCGGGTGAAATCACCAGCACCTCAGACAAGCCAGCTTCTGTGAACTACCAAACACTCTCCACCGTGATTAATCTCATGGAGAATGATCTCAAGGCCGCGTTTGACTTTGACTCAAAACAACTGGGGGTCGCTCACATCCATCTGGCCATCAACAATATACACAGTGACCAGACACTGAGCGGGCAAGCCAGACTGCAGGATATGCACCTGAACTTTCTGCAATCACTGATTCCGGATATCAGGCAAATCGATGGCATTTTATCCGCTGACACCCGCATGGGTGGAACCTTGACTGATCCCTTGCTCTTTGGCCACCTGAAACTCCATGACGGTCGGCTGGCCGCCAAACAGGATATGGTCAAAGTCAGCCACCTGGTCACCGAGCTGACTTTGGAGGGCAATAAGGGCAAGATCAATGGCCTTATGAACGTAGGCGATGGACAGATGCACTTGTCCGGCAACCTTGACTGGCAACAGATGCCCCCTGCCGGAGTGATTGCCATAAAAGGGCAAAACCTTGGCGCCCGGGTGCCGGGAATCCTCCGGCTGAAAGCTTCCCCCGATTTAAGGCTCACCATTGGCGAAGCGCAAACCCTGACCGGCAACATCACCATTCCCTGGGCAAGGGTGAACATCAGGCAGCTGCCCGGGCAGGCGGTTACCCCATCGGATGATGTGGTGATCATCACCCCGGGAGCCAGGGAAACTGTATTGCATGCAGGCCCTCCATTCTCCATGGATGTGAATGTGGTGTTAGGCAAAGACATCAAGATCGACGCCTATGGGCTGAAATCAGACCTTGGAGGCCAATTACTGCTGGCTCTGCAGCCCGGAAAACCGATGGTTGCCGATGGTTCTATTCACCTGATCAACGGCCGCTATCATCAATTTGGACAGGACCTGCTGATCAAGGAAGGCAATATTATTTTCTCTGGCCCGCTGTCAAACCCATACCTGGCAGTGAACGCAATTCGCAACCCTGACAGCATAGAAGGCGCTGTATCAGTTGGCATTCAGGTGAGCGGACCGCCATCCCGGCCGGAGTTTTCTATCTATTCGGACCCACCCATGCCACAGCAGGAGCAGTGGTCTTATCTGCTCAGGGGACGAGGACTGGAAGGTGGTGACAGTTCGGCGGTGCAATCCATGCTGATCGGTTTCGGTGTCGGCCAGCTTGGCGGCGTAGTAACCTCCATTGGCGAAAAAATCGGCCTTTCCGATGTTACCCTCGACACCCGGGGCAGTGGTAATGATACCCGGGTCACCATTGGCGGCACTGTGGCGCCAGGCCTGCGGGTGCAATACGGCGCCGGTGTTTTTAACTCCATAGCTGAAATTAAGGTACGCTACGAATTAATGCCGCGACTGTACCTTCAGGCGGTTAGTGGTATTGCCCAGGCGATCGATCTTTTCTACCAGTTTACAATTGCGACAGAAAAAAAATAGAGCACATCAGATTTGATGAGTTCAATGTCTGGTGCTGACTTTCAAAAAGTATCACATCGTTATTAATGGCTTTAGCAAGCATTGATGTTTAATTGAGAAAAATTGCATTGACTGTTTGGGGGGGGGAACTTAATTTTAGAAAAATTGTCAAAAAATATACAAACCAAGGGGGCTGTTCAACAGGGCGATAGAATCGGCCTTACGATCGTTCCAATCAAGGCTAATTTAAACG
>NZ_JAHHPO010000811.1 GCF_024606365.1 Endozoicomonas sp. ONNA2 | reverse complement strand
GGTGCTTGTAGCCCTTGGAAATCAAGGGTCAATATGGTTTCAACGAATAGTTACCCTTCGAGACTGGTATGGCATAAAGGACAGAATGTGCTAATCAATAACCAATCCAACAGGCAGCTTCTGTGAAACATATGGTTGCATCGATTGATAACGCTGACTTCGCGCCTGGAAAAAATGTCGCAGCACATAACGCAAAGGCCATCAGCCGGGGGTTGATCTACTCTGCTGTGGCCGGTCGAGCGTTGATTTACTCCCCTGGTCTCGAGACTGGCTCTGCAATAGGGGCAGGTTGTTTCACGCGATAGCCAGGCTGTCAGGCAGGTTGCGTGAAACATATGGTTGCACGGTTCGGTAACCCTGACTTGGCTTCCGGCAAAAGCTGCAAGACAAATAGGGCAATTGTCAGTCGGGAGTTGATAAGGGGATGACTGATTATTTCGACTGTTGGGTGGCGTGGTACCGTGCATATCTTCTTGCTCCGATTTTCCCTGATCAATCAATAAAGAATTCGACATTTACTTTTCCGTTAAGTTCCACGTGATATTTTTCGATTCCAGCAAAAGCTGGTTTCAGGTCTTTCTGGCGACAGGCGAAGCCTGAGAATGTGGGCGGTTCTGTAAGTAGTTAACCAAATGAAATCATATTTCCTGACTAAATGGTCATTCACTCTGCGGTGTTGCAACTCCGTCCACATAGCTACAGCTATGCTTGCCGCGTTGCGCCTTGTATAGTAAAAGGCCAGTTAGCCAGAAAATGCGATTTCATTTGACCAACTACTCAGGAATGTACGCTGTGTCGGTTATTTTTCAGCAGTAACACTGATCTGCGTACTCAATATATTTTTTTCACCGGGCTTCAACAGTACACCGGATGCCAGATCCTTCCCATAGCGGGTGGCTTCAACGCAAACCATTGTCTCATAACCATCGTCGCTCATATCCCCCATACTTCTGCTCAGCTCTTTCCATGGGTTCCAGATAACAGCCGAGTTATGCCCGTTATTAACAACCTGGATAATGCGCTGATTACCCTGATCATGGATGGCGATGTTGTCATCCGGGGCGGTGTAAATCCGGTCAATGGGCTGATTGATGATCAGGGCTTCAGCGGTTTCGCAGGGCAGATCATTTTGCAGGCTATCAAGGTAGGAAGTACCAGCACCGGTAATCCAGGTTTCGGTGGCTTCGGCAATATTGAAGTAGCTGTGCAGTGCACCACTCCATTGCCAGGGGTGTTCATCGGTGTTGATCATTTCCAGATCTATGCTCAGGGTTTCTCCCAGAGTAAAGGTGAGAACAGCACTGAAATCATGGGGCCAGATCTCCCGGGTCTGTTCGCAGGCATTGAGCTTCAGACGAATGGTCACCGCCTGCTCATGTTCCCCGTGATCCAGCAACTGCCAGGCGCTGATTCGGGCAAACCCAGGCGTGCTCACCGGGCCAAACCAGGGCCAGCACACTGGAACGCCGCCACGTATCGCTTTGCCCGGGGAGAATATTGCTTTTTTACTGAGCCAGATAACGTCCTGCTGCCCGGCCGGTTTGAACTGCAGCAGATGGCCGCCCTGGAGGGATATGGCCGCCTCGCACTTTGGACTCTGAATTTTCAGAATAGGCAGGCCATTCAGGCTATGCCTTGTAATGGCAGGGCTGAGAGTTGATTCGGTATAGAGATTGCTCGTGAACATTGGATGAACCATTCTTTAAGTAGGGGACGCCCGGTCGGGCGCTATTCCCGGACAGCCTCACAGAACCGGGTAACCAAACGTTTTGTCGCAGAGACTCAGTGGCTAAAAAGGCCGTTATTCAAGTCCGATTTCCGAGAAGGTGCGCTGTTGAGGCGGCTGCAGCCAGTGATCGATCATCAACAGGGCTTTATTCAGACAGTCTTCTATCAGGCTTTTGTCGTCAATCTTCAGTGCATCCAGGGCTGCTGTTATTTTGGCAATGATTGGCTCCCGCATGGTCAGCAGTTGATCCCTGATGGGGAGGGAAAGTATGCTGATGGATTGCAGGATATACAGGTCATCGGCTGCCAGATCCGGTGCAAACAGAACCAGCCGGAGAACACTGAGAGTCACCAGGTTTTCCACATTATCCAGCGTTTCCTGATCGATCACATCATCACTCTGGCGGTCAGCGTCGATCTGGATGATTGCCTGATAATAACTGTTGGCGATAGATGTGATAATCTGGATCAGTTGCGTGCGCATATCCAGTTCCGGTTTGCCAAAATAGAATTTCTGGCGGCGAAAGGAGTTGGTCATTTCCTGGTTGGCAAAATTGACCCCGATCATTTCTTCCTCCGGGTAGCAGGAGACCACATTGAGCATTTTCAGCCGGGACCAGGCGTAGATCTTCTTTCTTAAAGAATCAGTAGTGCCGTATTCAAAAATATTGACAAAAAAATGCGCCAGGGACCGGCTGATCACATCCACTGTGTTTTGGTCATGGACCAGTGCTTTTACCATGGCCTGGGTTGAGAATCCCACTGCCGCCAGCAGGTAATCACCATAGGATGCCCAGGTATCCAGCACATCTTGTGATTCGGCTGTGGTCTGCAGGTCATGTTTAAGGCCCCAGCCTTTGAGCATGTGCCGGTAAATATTGCGAATGTTCTGTTTGGCAAACGCAGGATCCAGGGCTTTCAGGGCGGCAAATACCTGCCGGGTGAAGTTTTGCAGTTCTCCCTGCTCCCTGAGTGTCTCAAAGCCAGGCTTCAGTCTTGCTATTGCCAGGGTTTTGATCACCAGGTTGTCTTCAGTAAACTCGGCGTGAAAATAGCGCTGGGTATAGGCCGCCAGCGCCACCAGGGCAGCCGCATGGGACTGCGGGTAATGTTCCGGGTGAGCCAGCAGATGACTGGTGAGGCTCCAGTAACGGGTGAGCAGGCCTTCCAGTGTGGCACGGTATGAGCGGCTGGTCTGGGCTTCAATACTGAGCTTGCGGTTGATGGTACTGACTTTGCTTGCCAGTTCGTCCTGGATCTGTTTGTCCTCCGGCGACAGCAGCCCTGTGGTACTGCCAATCCCGTTTTTGATCACCGTTTGCAGGTGTACAATGGCCGGTTCGCCCAGGGAGCGCAGGCCAAACTCGAACATGGAGGTCAACAGGTAGAAAGACGCCAGATTCCAGTAGGGAGGAGGGTTGCCCGTCAGTAACCGATCGAGAGTCAGGGGTTGCAGGATGGCGAGCAGTATTGAATAGCCCAGGGCAGTCCCATGGATGGTCATGGTGGATACGGTTTCCTTGTCCGGAAGGTAGTTCTGATACCAGGATCCATCCCGGTTTCGTGGCTGTGGTTTCCCTTGCAGGGGAATCTGGCTGATCCATGGTATGTCGGGGAATTCAGGCAGGTCCGAGCCATCCGGCGACGACAGCCGGTACCACGCGTTCAACTCTTGCTGATACCACTGCCTCACCTTTGAATTTGTCTTGTATTCAGGTTCCAGTACGGCCAAGGCTGCCAGTACCCCGGGGATCAGTGCCTGATCATGCAGTGGCCGAAAGGCCAGCAGGGTTGAACGGATCAGGCTGTCATTGTGGGTGACTTCAACGTTTTCCCGGTAATTTTGAACCAGTGCTGCGGCCAGCAGGTCAGCACTGGCCTGGTCATCATTGATCCTTTGCAGGTTAAAGGCTTCTACCAGGTTGACCACCAGGGCCTCCAGGGCACGCTGGGCATTAGAGCGGGCAAAGTTGGGCTGTTCCGCCAGAATGGCGTTGGCATTTTTTTGCAGGGTATTAAAGTAGTGGTTGGAAAATTCCCCGGTGGGCGAGGTCGAACTCCCTTTGCCGGTGTCAATGGCACCCCAGTTTTCCAGGTTGCGGCGGGTATTGGAGGAAAACTGTTCAATGGTTGCCTTGGTGGTTGCCAAACCGGTGACTTTGGCAAAATGGTCAACCAGGGTGTAGATCACCGGCGACTTCTTTTTGTCCAGCAGATGGAGCAATACCGCCGGGACAGAGACCCCCAGAATGAAAATGGAGTTTCTGATGTATTGCTCCGGAACCCCCTTGAGGACGGACTGGATGACCCCGGGCTTCGTGTTCTTTTCGGACATCATGGCCAGGCCCTCCAGCTCCGCGATGGCCCCGTGTTCAAACACGCTGCAATCCTGATTACTGATCTGCCACTGGTTCAGAAGACCGCAGTAGCGCAGGTTAATCAACGTTGAGCGTCGCACCAGAGGGTCCATGGTCTGCAAATGACGCTGGATGTGGGTGCGAAATTCCGGAAAGTCGGACCAGTCAATGTGGCGATTGAAATGGGTACGGATGCTGTCAGCCCCGTCACTGGCTCTGGTTTCGGGGTGAAGGTAAACCATGGTCTGGGCGGCCAGGGCGATCATGGCGCTGGCCCGGTCATGATCACCTTCTGTCAGGGAGAGTCTGGCGGTGGAGGCGATGTTGTCAAGAATGTCCTGCAGGCGGAACCAGGTTTTTCGCGCTTTCTGGGCATTCATGCTGAGAATGGAAAAGGTGAACAGGGAACGGAGCAGAAGATCGGTTTGCAGATCATCGGTCTGCTTTTTCAGGTGTTCGTCCGACAGTGCCTTGTAACTGAAGCTTTCCAGCCGGGCGCTGAGATTATCGCTCAGATGTTGACTGGTTGACCGTCGGATATTACTGCCGTGGATGTTCAGCAAGATTTGAAGAAAGGTATAATCATTCTTTTTTAAATAATTTTTGCCGATGTTCAGGGCGATTTCCGAACTTAATGGCACCAGGCCCCAGGCCACAGCGGTTTTCAGTGTGTTCACCAGGCCACTGATCTGCCCGTTGTTGTTTTGCTGTGCTTGCTTCTGCCAGCCAGTTTCAGACTGATGCGCTGCTGCCAAGAGGTCTGAACCGGCACATAGCAGCAAACTGACCAGGCAGAGGCGTAACAACATCAAAAGAATACGGTAGGAGCAATAACCTGTTTTCATTGACACAAGAAACCGGATTGTTAAACATCTAATCACTTAAAATAGGCTGTAATAAGCCTTTTGGTGATAAATATTTGTTATTTATGTTCTGAGTTTTAAAGAGAGTGAAGGATGATGTGTCTGGAGTTTTTTCTCCTGAATTTGTGTGTGATGATTTGTTTGTTCAAATGAAATGACTTATGAAATTTGCTTATTTTGTTTTTTTAACGCTGGTAATTGATTGAAATAACGATTATTTTCTGTTGCTCTTTCAGGGTTGAACAGAGGTCAGGGAGTCCATGCTCTCCAGTGATGGTCTGATAGTGGACTTCCGTAAGTAGCTAACCCTATGAAATCATATATTTTTGACTCCTTGTGCTGGTACTCTCGGCAACTGCTCCTGCGTTCATGCAGTCGTGCTTCGTTACAACACCGGTCACATAGCCAAGGCTATGCTCCCTTCGTTGTGCCTCACATATTCCCAGCCCGGGTAGCCAGAAATTTTTGATTCCATATGGCCAGCTACCTTGTATCTGCGGCTTCTGTCAGGCCGTATAAAGGGTAGACGGTATTTGTTTTGGAGGCTTCTGAATGAATTCTGATCCTGAGTTTGGCAAATGGCGGGAACGGTTCTGGCCGGTTCACAGCCATGAACTGAAAAAGCTTATCCCCATGATTTTGATGTTCTACCTGATTCTTTTTAACTATACGATTCTCAGGAATACCAAAGATACCCTGGTGGTCACCGGGGCCGGTTCCGGTGCCGAGATTATTCCATTTCTGAAGCTCTGGGTGAATGTGCCCTTTGCTATCGTGTTTACCCTGATTTACTCCCGAATGAGTAACCTGGTCAGGAGGAATACACTTTTCTATCTGGTGATTACCACATTTATCCTGTTCTTTGTTTTTTTTGCACTATGGCTCTACCCCAGCCGGGATACCCTGCATTTTCATGCCACCTCGGATTACCTGCAAAGTGTTTTACCCCCGGGGTTCAAGGGGCTTATTGCGGTGCTGCGTAACTGGACCTTCTCCCTGTTTTATGTCATGTCTGAGTTGTGGGGCAGTGTTTGCCTGTCCGTGCTGTTCTGGGGATTTGCCAACCATATCAATACCATTGCCGAGTCGAAGCGGTTTTATGCCCTGTTTGGCATGATGGGAAATCTCGCCCTTCCCACCGCAGGTTTTTTTGTCTACATTGCCTCCGGAGTCCGGGAGAACCTGCCAGAGGGTGTGGATCGCTGGGGCTATACCCTGAATCTGATGACCGGGGTTCTGACGCTGGGCGGGCTGTTGATTATTTTGATTTACTGGTGGATGAATCGTTACGTGCTGAGGGATCCCGGCTTATACCATCAGCTTGATGCCCATGAGCCCGCCAATGAAAAATTGAGTCTTTCCCTGCGCGAAAGCTTCAAAATGATTATGCACTCGCGATACCTGCTTTGCATTGCCCTGCTGGTGATCAGCTACGGGGTGTGCATCAATATGGTGGAGGTTACCTGGAAAAATCAGCTGCGCATGCAGTTTCCGGACCCAAATAATTACAATCAGTTTATGGGGCTGTTTTCAACCTGCACCGGGCTGGTGACGATTTTTATGATGTTGTTCCTTACCAATAATGTCATCCGGTATTTTGGCTGGACATTCGCAGCACTTTGTACGCCGGTCATATTGTTGATCACCGGGGCCCTGTTTTTCTCTTTTGTCCTGTTTCGCGACTGGTTGCCTGAAAGCCTGATACTTTCTTTGGGGATTGCCCCGTTAATGCTGACGGTTATTTTGGGGGCAATACAGAATATTCTCAGTAAATCCACCAAATACGCCTTGTTCGACCCCACCAAGGAGATGAGTTATATCCCCCTGACGCCGGAACAGAAGGTCAAGGGCAAGGCGGCAGTGGATATTATTGGTAATCCCACCGGGAAATCCACGGGCTCACTGGTACAGCAGATATTGATGGTGATGCTGGGGTCGTTGTCTGCCATTGCACCCTACGTTGCGGTGATTGTGCTCTGTTTTTTTGTAGTCTGGATTGCATCTGCCCGGTCGCTGGGCAGGCAGTTCTCGGAAGTCACTGAGCAGAAGGCGATTGAATGAGCGACATTCTGGTAAATCTTTATTGTCGTAAACCCTAATTGTCGTAAATCTTTATTGCGGTTCAATTTTGGCATAAAAAAGCTGGCATCGCTTGAGTTCGGTCAGATAGCGATCCCTGAATGCCGGGTCGATATCGGACAGTCGCAGCCAGTGGGTTACCAAATTTCCGGAATGGCTGGTTGCCAACCTCGGGTCAACAATACGACAACGGACATTTTCAAAGGTGATGGTATTTGCCTCCGGATGGGTGACCTCATGCACGTTATGCCAGGCTGTCAGCATTTGTGCCGCTAATGTCTTGACTCCGGGCAAAGTGCTTTGGTGTATTTTCTGCCAGACCTTATCGTCACCCATGGTAAAAAACAGATCTTCAATCTGGAGTTCTCCTGCCATAAGTAGCTGTTTCAGGGCATCGGCTGTCCAGAGATAGAGAACCCGCCCCCAGGCGGTAGCAAAAATATGCCGGTTCAGTTCAATACTGGCATTGGCACTCAGCCGCGCGGATTCGAGGCTTCGGAAATACCAGTGTTCTGATAGCGGGTCAAAGAACAGGTCTGCCAGGATAGTATCTACCTGTTGTTCGGTGAGCTGTTTTCGCCTGGCAGCGCCCTGCACAATATAATCAAGCCGGTCAGCGGCCAGATCCGGCAGTGGCCGTTCCAGCCGGGAAAACGAGGGGTTATTTTTAGGGTCTATGATTTCAGGCGACAGGTGGTGCCTGTTCAGGATTGGGGTAATGTTATGCCTGTTCACAACGTGGATGAACTGTGAATCATGATAGTCCGGGTTGCCTGCTGAATTGTCAGAAAACAGGTAGTCAGACACATGGCTGAAGGTGCTGTGGGACAGGTCATGGAGCAGGCCGCTGATCTGTTCCGGAAAGGGGGCGCAGAAGCGGTTGAGCAAATAGAAGACACCCAGGGAATGATCATGGCGGCAGTAAGGTTCATTGTTATTGCCCTGTGAGTCCACCATCTGTATGGGGCCATACTGGTTAATATATTTCAGCCGGTTTATTGCCGGGTGGATCAGCAGGGAAGAAAGCAGCAGGGATTGATCGTGGTTCATTGCCCCAAGGGATATTGTCCCGTAAAAGGTGTTGATGCTGTCAATATCAGTGGGATTGCCGTCTGCGGACAGCTCATGGCTGATGGTAACGATAAACGGTAGCAGGTAGCTCAATAGTTTAATCATTGCCACGTTAGGTACCTCTTCGCGATTGGTTTATTCAATACCAGTATCCGCATCCTTGAGCGATCAGCTCCAGAATATTTGCCCGATTAACAGTAGCAGTTGCATGGCAGCACAGGGTCTTTTTGATCCGGTTAAACGGATGCATGGCTAATGCCCTGCCCCTGAACCCTTGTTGATAGGCCTGATACCAGTGGTAAGGAGTTGTCTGGAAATAACTTCCCTATTTTTTCATTGCCTGACTGGACTGAGCTTGTCGAAGTTCGGTGGCACGCCCCTTCGACAAGCTCAGGGTGAACGGAAATCCTGAACTTATTAAAAGACAATTCCTGAGAAGCGTTGCCAGAAGCAGCGGAGTCATCAGACTGCGCCTCACAACAGGGCAGACTTTTTACGGCCAGATACAATATAACGCACTGGTTAATAGTATGGAGATAACCTTTAGCCGAAATGGCCTGCTGGATCAGACGAAGGGCCAGATCCTTTGGCTGAAACTCCGAATGCATTAAATGACTACTGTCGTAAACATAGACATGACTCATTGAAGGAGCAAATTGAATCGTAAATTACAGGGTCACTTTGCGCTCTCCCTTAAAAGACTTGCACCACAAAGGCACAAAGGAAGAAAAAAGAAATCTTATCTTTGTGTCTCTGTGTCTTTGTGGTTCAAAAAAAAGGCGTATCATAGGACGTTTCACGGTTCCCGGAGTTGCAACGGAGCAGAGTGACTGACAACTTGGTCAGAAATATGATTTCATGTGGTTAACTACTCGTTGGAGGTGGTTTTGTCTCGAAAAGATAATGATATGCTATTTGAAAGAAAATAAATTCTGTTTATATCTCGAAGTTTTTTGGGGGGGGATGAGTGAAGTAATATTGAATTATTTAATATCTGGGAAAATAACCATCCTTTATCGTATCTTAATGTGCCGCGAATGTTACCACGTTTCAGGTAAACGGATGAATCTACTCCCGAGGCTATTTTTGTAACAGGGATGATGAAGTGGATAAAAAGTAATTGGCCAGTGCTGAGATGTAAACATGCCTGCCCCTCAAGAGGGATTTTTAGTTCTGGTTTACCTTTCAGGCTAACAACATCTGCATCGAGTTGTTGATTATATAGAGATGTAATTGTGTTAAAAACTCTTTGCTGAGATTTGGTTAAGTTGGAAAAATTCATTAAATGTTCTTTTCTAGGCCCTTTTTTAATAAATCTTATACTGCCTGGTGCCAGAGAAACTGAGTTTTGGGCAATATATTTCATCGGTGCTTCCTTAAGAAATCGGGGAGGTATGGTGGCGATTCTTTTACTCATTTCATGATCATTGAATACCAATTTACCTGTTATTACGTAATCTTTCTGAAGTATTGATGCTGGTAATCTTTTAGAGGTGACGTCTTTTATGAATAATATCTGGATGGGGTGTGGAATCTCCTTGATCGAAAAACTGGCAACACCGGCGCTAAGGTTGCTGTTGACGTATTCAAGTTTGGCGGTTACCTTCCGCCCATTCAGTGCTTTAAGCTTGCTTATAATTCCAGGGTTGTAGAAAAAGGGTTTTTCGGGGTTTTCGGGTAATGTTGGTAATCTGTATGAAGCGCTGGTTTCTGCCAGTGAACAGTCATGTGTGACAGGCATACCCGCATCAAGGGGGTGTGGATGTTCTATTGTGGTAGTTCCCCCTAAAGAGCTTGGGTCTAGCGGTTTATCTGTATCTGACTGGGTAATATATTTTCTGCCTGTCAATATTTGCAGCACAGCTTTGCATATTGGATTATCTTCAAGCTCAAGAGTGTGGTCAGGAGCCACAAACGTGTTGTGAAAGGCCATTTTTTCTATCTGAGATGAGGTTGGCGTCCACACTGGTTTGTTGGGGGTGAGCATTGATACTGTGGTAATCGGGGATAATGTTGTTTGCCCTGGGTCGATACTCTCCATTTCCCGTCCCAACCAAAATGAACGTTCAGCTTCTGGGAGAGAGGGAGAGTATGGTATACCGGGTGGGTGAATCACTCTTGATGTATGGTCCATAATTATGTGTATTACCTGGTTGATATTGCTTATACCAATTTAGAAAGTTTACTGCGATGCTTGGGTTTGAAACAGATATAAAAAGGCACAGCTGTCACTTCTTCTGCTATGAATAAGCAGTCATCAAAATAAGAAGGAAGCAACCCATGCCCATGGTGAATTTTATCACATCTGTGTTCTGTTTGATTGATGATTTGAATTCAGGACAGAACGATATAGTGTTTGTGGTTTCTTTGCTCTCATTTTTTTAAGCCAAATATAATTGCGTCTATATGTCGGGAATTGCTGGTTGCCAGCGGTTCCCGTAAGGAGGTTCCTGCGTTAGACATTAAGCCTCTATCTATTAATTCGAGAAGCAAAAGCTTTGAACCACGAAGAGCACAAAGGAAAAGAAAAGCTCTTCTTTGCCGTGAAAAATATTTTGTTTAACCATTTTTCATCTCTGAGAGTGGCGCAAAATATTTTCACGCGCCATGGGCATTTGTGCTCTTCTTGTGCTTCGTGGTTCCACTCCAGGGCCCGCAACACGTAGAAAGCAACCTGCCTGCACTCCTTCGCAGAAGCTAAAGAAATAACAATAGTACTATCAGTAAGAATTCCTCAATGTTTACCGTAACTGTTTGGTGATCCCATCCAATGTTCGCGATTACCAGGGGCTGCAGCCATATTGAACTTAAGTACAATGAATTCCTTGCCAAAACCGCTGTGTGCTGGCTTTTTCATGTGCTCCAGTTTTTCTGATAGTATTGGCCCTTTTTTCAAGGCATTAATAAGCATGAAGCAGGCGACACTGAACTTTCATAAAGTGTCTGACTCAAATGTTGTGGTCACTGTGCAAGGTAGCTGGACGGTCAGTGGTGTTTTGCCTGCCCCGGAACAGCTTTCTGCCATGCTGGATGACCGATTGAAGACGGTTGTCTTTACTGCTGGTGATGACTTTTTCTGGGACTCAAGGCTGCTGGCCTGGCTGATGGCCTGTCAGCGAATGCTTGAATCTACCCATTGCCAGTTTGATCTCAGTGGTTTGCCGGAGGATGTCAGGGATCTGTTCAATCTTGCCAATACGGTACCTCCCAATAAGGCGCTACCAGAGAGACACGCATCCCTGTTCCATCAGCTGGTCAACCGGCTTGCCCGTCTCGGTGATGAGGCGATGGCGCTGCTGGCTTTTACCGGCGAACTGGCACTGACCCTGTGCCGCTGGTTTGCCCAAAAAGGATCCGCACGCTGGTCAGATATTATTAACTTTTGCCACCAATCAGGTCCTTCTGCCTTGCCGATTATCACGCTGCAAAGTGTCCTTATCGGGATGATTCTGGCGTACCTGGGTATGGTCCAGCTGCGACAGTTTGGTGCAGAGGTGTATGTTGCCAATCTGGTGGGGGTTGGCATGGTGCGTGAGATGGGCGCATTGATGACGGCGGTGATCATGTCCGGTCGCACCGGTGCCGCCTATGCCGCCCAGCTGGGTACCATGCAGGTTAATGAAGAGATTGATGCATTAACAACGCTGGGCATAAAACCCATGGATTATCTGGTGGTACCAAGGACGCTGGCTCTGATCCTGACCATTCCGTTGCTTTGCCTGTACAGTAATATTCTGGGCATGTTTGGTGGTGGGCTGGTGGCTACCAATATGGATATTACCTGGTTGATGTACCTTTACCAGCTCAGGGATGCAATCTCTTTTGGTGATACCATGACCGGTGTTGTCAAAAGCTTTGTCTTTGGCCTCTTGATTGCCATGGCCGGGTGTCGAGCGGGCCTGGCTTGTGGTCGCTCATCCGCAGCAGTAGGTCAGGCGACCACCAATGCGGTAGTGACGGCCATTATTTATCTGGTGGTGGCCGACGCGGGGCTGAATATCCTTTTTTATCACCTGGGAATCTGAGCATGGGGCAGTTGGGACAAAAACCTCAGTCAGTGGTGATTGAAGCCCGGGGATTGTCCATGAATTATGGTAGCAATCTGATTCAGTCCAACTTGCATTTTCAAATCAGCAAAGGCGATGTGTTTGTCATTATGGGGGGCAGTGGCTGTGGCAAGAGCACACTCCTGAAACATATGATTGGGCTCTACCAGCCGGCAGGGGGTGACATCCTGTTTGGTGGGCAGAGTTACTTTACCGCATCTCCGGAGCAACAGTTGGCCATGCGTAAACGCTGGGGCGTTACTTATCAGGGGGGCGCGTTGTTCAGTGATAAAACACTGGCCGAAAATGTTGCCCTGCCACTGGTGCAGTATACGACACTGACGAGTAAAGATATCCGGGATATGGTGCGTTATAAACTGGCACTGGTGGGGTTGGCCGGTTTTGAAGACTTTTACCCATCGCAGATCAGCGGTGGTATGTGTAAGCGTGCCGGGCTGGCCAGGGCCATTGCCCTGGATCCGGATATCCTGTTTTTTGATGAGCCTTCGGCTGGACTCGATCCCCTCAGCGCCAGACGGCTGGATGATCTGATTCTCCAGTTAAGGGATTCAACCGGCGCTACGGTGGTGATTGTCACCCATGAGCTGGCCAGTATTTTTGCCATTGGCAGTAATGGGGTTTACCTTGATGCCAACAGCAAGACCCAGCTGGATACCGGGTCTCCCGGGTATATGCTTAATCACAGTAAACACGACTTGGTCAAGGCGTTCCTGTCCAGAGGTGAGTGAGCGTGCTTTTTTGAGAGAAATTCATGTATAGAAAGTCCTTGTCAGTGTCCGTCGGCCTGTTTGTCATCTTGATCATCACCATGACGGTTGCCCTGGTGTTGTTTCTTAATGCCAATGGTTTTTCCCGGAAAGTTGTCCAGCATTATCAAGTTCTGTTTGACAGCTCGATAAAAGGCCTGAATGTTGGCGCTCCCGTGACTTTGCGAGGGGTGAAAATTGGTGAAGTGGTCACCATCAAGACCAAGCTGTATCACAATCAACAGAAGGTTTTGAATGATGTCACCATTGCCATGTACCCGGATGCCATTAGTGAACAGGGGAAAAGCAGTGACCATAATGTGCTGGGACAGTTGCTGAAGCAGGGGCTCAGTGCCCAGATTGGGTTGCAGAGTGTATTGACCGGTTTGCTGTATATCGAGGTGGATTTCTTTGACGCTCTGCCGCAAATGCAGCCTGTGGCGACCGAGTACCCACAGATTCCCACAGTGCCCAATAACCTGGAAGAGTTTATTGAGCGGTTTGAGAGCATTGATATGGCAGAAATGGCCAGTAGTTTAACGGAAGTTCTGGATAATCTGGCCAGACTGACCGGTGATGGTCGACTGAATAAACTGATCGATGATGTTGATCAGGCATTTGTCAGTATGGAAGCCATGTCCAATGAGATGAGCACCAGCATGGCAGGCATTCGCAACGAATTTGCCTCCATGTCGCAGGATGCCGGGGAAGTGACCACATTACTGAAAAACCAGCTGCCTGCAGCCACACAACAGCTGAATGAGACCATGCGGCAACTTCAGGCGACCATGTCTGCAGTCGAAGAGACACTGGCTCCTGACGCGCCATTGGTGTACCAGCTGACGCAGAGTGCCAAAGATATCAGTCGTGCTTCCAGAGCGGTGGACGATCTGGCTGGTTTGCTGCAACGTCAACCCGATTCAATTATCTTTGGCAGACACTCAGGAGATGCCCGGTGAGCTTGCAAATATTCAACCTTGTTATCTGCCACAGAGCTGTTGCTATCGGGGCTTTCCTGATCATGTTGCTGTCGGGCTGTGCGGTCAATAATCCAGCCTGCCAGGATTATACGCTGGTAGCGGCCACGGTTTCACAAGGGCAGACAGTGCTGTCGCCCACTACACTGGGAGTTTTTCCGGTGACTGTTGCCGGTTGGCTGGATAAGAAAAATATTACCTGGAGCAATGGCGGTGTTCTTTTACAGTCTTCGGCTAACGATCATTGGGGGGAGCCCTTGCCAGATCTGCTGACACAGGCTATGGTGCAAAATCTGCGCCAAAGGGTTCACTCCGCCAGTTGGGTAAGCTCAGGCCCATGGGTTCGGGATAAATGGCCGGAAGTAGTGGCGTTTATTGATGTTCAGTCCATAGCGGTGGTGAAGCGGCAGTTGCGGATCAGCGTGGCCTGGTCTCTTGAAGGGCAGGACCGGCAGGTTATTACCCACCGGGAGAAGGTCTATAGTTTGCCGCTGGCGAGTGTTGATTCTACGCAAGCTTTCGTTCAGACATTAAGTCAGGTCTGGGGGAGGGTTGCAAACGATATGCTTCAGGGTTTTATTTAAAAGGGCACACATTCGCGGGAATCTCCCCATGACCGTCTTGATCTTCAGGAGTGACTGTCCGCTTTTTACAGCCTCTGAAGTGATTATCGTCAATCATTTCAAGTAATATAAAATCGCCAAACGCATTTAAATCAAAGTTTTTCAGCTGAGTGTCAGTGATGGGAAAGTAGATACCATTGGCATTAACACCACTCATAATGGTACCCGTGTCATTTACTAAAATAACTGGCTTTTTCAATACTCTGGCAACCAGGGGGGCGATGACTGTATACATCCATACGCCATCACCTTTGATGGCGTCTATACCGATCAAGCCATTGTGGTCGGAATCATCCGTTAAATAGAAGTAAAGGTCTCCCTGCACAGGATCCGGGCAGTTTTCGTCGAAACTTGAATGATTGTTGTCAAATTCCTGAAGCCATTGTATTGCTTCTTCATACACGTGTTGACGCAAGGTGTGAGCATTCTGGCCCGAGCATTGCGTATATTCCACACAGGGCACAAGGGCAGCAGAGAAAAGGCAATTACCATCGCCAGGAACATCGACTATTTCGAACCCCTGGCTGTACACAATGTTGGATGTGATATCAGATCTGCCGGGCGTTTTACCCGGATTAACGATATCACGGAAACATGTTGCAGGAGCAGAAGTAAAACTGTTTTGTAAATAGACCACAATAGCCCAGTCGGCAGAGACCACGCCAAGGGCTCCCAGCACTGATCCTGTGAAGGGGTATCCTGCAGAGACCGCCCCATAGGCTAATGCTGCGAACCCGATGATGGGGGCCACCGGGAGCATACGAACTGCCCAGCGCTTCCAGCTGACCGTTGGTTGACCATTATCACCGGACCGATCCACTGGACCGCTGGGTGAAGGTATTGGTAATGACTGTATCAAGAGAACCTCAGGTAAACATTATCCCATTTACAATCCTCACAGGGGCGTCTGGCTCAATAGTCAGCCAGTGCTTCCCAGGAGGCGTCTTGCGGCCCCGATCACGGTGTTGATCCCGTTGGGCTCAACACTGGCCAGCTGTTCATTATCCGGCGTTTCATTGCAGGTACGGTTGACGATAACCCCGGCAACGCATCCGGCCTTGAGTCCCATGGCAGCACACATGGTCAGCAGGGTTGCGGACTCCATTTCATAGTTAAGCACGCCCAGCGATTGCCACTGTGCCATAGAGCCCTGTAACTCTTTTATGACCCACCGGGAGAAGGTGTCATAACGTTCCTGACCGGGGTAGAAGGTGTCGCTGGAGGCGGTAATACCTGTTCGATAGTCAAGCCCACTGTCCCCGGCGGCATCTACCAGGGCACGGGTGCACTGGAAGTCGGCAACGGCAGGGTAGCTGATGGGCGCAAAATGCCGACTGGCGCCGTCCAGACGAACGGAACCGGTAGTAATAATGACATCGCCCACATGGATATGGGGCTGAATGGCACCTGTGGTGCCAACTCGCAGAAAAGTACGGATGCCCAGTTGTGCCAGCTCTTCTACGGCAATAGATGTAGACGGTCCACCGATACCGGTTGAACAAACCACGACAGACTCACCTTCCAGCTCTCCCCGCCATGTGGTGAATTCCCGGAGGCTGGCCAGCGTTTTCGGGTTATCCATCCGTTCAGCAATGCGTTCGACCCGTTCCGGGTCCCCCGGAACAATGGCCAGTTTGGCATTATTGAGACCCGCACGGCTCAGGCCGAGATGAAAAACTTCACTGTCACTCATATATGCCTCTGGTAATGCGCGGATTGACGAACTTTATTTCATAGCATCCATCATAGACGCATCTACAGAGGGTGTTTATCGTTCTGAATCAATATTTGATCTGCGGTATTCATTCTCACGGCGAGCATCGTGGGTGTGTTGCAATCCCACAGTGTTTATCCGATGTTAATAAGATGATAATGAATAGTTAAGTATGCGTTTGCGACTATGCTGATAATGACCATCTGGTCAGTACCAATCAGCATACCGGTAGATAATGGACAATCCATGCCACCTGAAAACAAAATTACTTCCAATCGTGCGTTTATTTTTGCCATTGCCGGAGCTGCCATCGGTTTGGGCAATATCTGGCGTTTCCCTTATGTAGCTGGTGAAAATGGAGGCAGCCTGTTTTTCCTGATGTATATCTTGTTTGTCCTGCTGCTGGGGCTGCCGGTAATGATCGCCGAGATTGTTGTTGGACGGGCAGGGCGTGCTTCACCTGCCAGCAGCCTGCGGCAGCTGGCGGTCAGTGCTGGCCATAGCAGGCACTGGAGCAAACTGGCCTGGATGGGAACGCTGGCGGCCACAATGATTCTCTCTTTCTACAGTGTGGTGTCCGGCTGGGTGCTGTATTTTTTTTTCCAGTCGCTCACGGGGGAACTTTCAGCCAATAGCATTGAAATGACAGCAACACATTTTCAACAGCTGCTGGAATCGCCCCGACAGGTGATTTTCTACCACGGCCTGTTCATTCTTATGACCGTGGCCATCAGCGGTCGAACCATTTCCAGAGGGATTGAGCAGTTGAATAACTGGCTGATGCCCATGATGTATCTGATTCTGGTGGTTCTACTGATATATGCCAGCCAGTTCAGTGGATTTGCGCCAGCGCTTGATTACCTGTTTGCCTTCCGGTTTGAGGCAGTCAGCGGCAGTGTGGTGCTGGAGGCAATGGGTCATGCTTTTTTCACCCTGGCCATTGGTGCTTGCTGTTTGATGGCCTATGGGGCTTACATGCCAGAGAGGCAGTCGGTGGTCAAGGCGGTATTGGTGGTCGCCTTGCTTGATGTGCTGGTGGCGGTGATGGTCGGTACGGCAACCTTTGCCGTGGTGTTCAGTGAAGGGCTTTCAATGGCAGAAGGTCCCGGGCTGATGTTTATTGCACTGCCAGTTGCACTGGCGCAAATGCCCTTTGGCTCGTTGGTTTTACCCTTATTTTTTCTTCTTCTGGTCATGGCGGTTTGGACATCAGCCGTCAATCTGGCTGAACCGCTGGTGGTGATGATGAGTCGCCTGTGTTCAGGCTCTCGCGCAGCAGGAGCCACAAGTGCCGGTGTTATTATCTTTCTGGCTGGGCTAATACCCGGCCTCTCTTTCAGTTTATGGCAACAGGTTGCCATTGGTGGCAAAACGCTGTTTGACCTTTATACCGCCTTTGCTACCCAGTTTATGCTGCCAGTCGTTGGGCTTCTGGTGCTTTATTTTTGCGGCTATATCATGGAAAGAAAAGTGCTGATTGAACAGTTAGGAATGCAGGGCAAATCCCTGAAAACCTGGCAGCTCCTGATCCGTTGGGTCAGCCCTGCATTGCTATTAATGGTCTTTATTGGTGAGTTGTTGCAAGTTAAGTAGTTGGCCAAATGGAATCGTTAATTTCTGGCCAAGTTGGTATTACCTGAATTCGTAGCTATGTGACAAAGTTGCAACGGAGCCCAGGAGGCTGTCCGAGAATATGATTTCATTTGGTTAACTACTTAAACCAGGGATTTGATCAGTGCCGCAACCAACATGACAAAAATTAAAACCATGGCGATTTTGGCAAGCTTGCCTTGCTGCTCATCAGTGAGCGGTTGGCCATGGCGCTCCGTCAGTTTGACCACAACAAACAGGGTGATGAATAAAAGTACTAAAATAGAGATGAGGTTCATAATTCATCAACAACGGACAGTAGGGAATTGTCTGTAAATAACTTCCACATATTCGGATGCTCCACCGCAATCATCAGGAACACTGAGTTTAAAATGGGAAAGTTATTTTT
>NZ_JAHHPO010000810.1 GCF_024606365.1 Endozoicomonas sp. ONNA2 | reverse complement strand
TCGACGTTTATTATAGCAGCTGATTCATGACGTACGATCAGTGGTAATCAGGAAGCTGTTTGCCCACGACCGACCGGGCAAAAGCAAGTTGCCCGGTGAACAACAGAGGTTACCGCTGTGGGCCAGAAAAGTCGCTCGGGTGACTGCTGTCACGCTATTTCTGCTGCCCTCACTGGCATTGGGAATAGTGGGGTTCTCCCTGCGTATGATCGGCAACCTGTTCAGGAACGACATTTCCCTGATTCAGTCTGCTGTGCCGCCCGCCACCTATATTTCCGAGCGGGGTCTGCATTTGATGACTTACAACACCGGCCTGATGCCGTCGTTTATCCGTAATCTGAACGACCTGCGTTCATCACAGCGGCGCAGCGGGGAGATTGCTAAAGCACTAACCCGCAACCCTGACACTACCCCTGATGTTGTCTGCTTTCAGGAGGTGTTTGACCAACAGGCAACCAGGCGGCTCTGTCAGGATCTTGGCGACCACTATCACCATATTGTGCACAGTGTTGCCCCCCGGGAAACCGGATTGAACAGTGGCCTGGCCATTGCCAGCAAATATCCCGTAAAGGAGATGACATTCCGGCCTTTCTCTGATCTGGCCGGAGAAGACCAGCTGGCCAATAAAGGGTTGCTGCGAATCGTACTGGATCTGGGTAATGACAAAACGGCTGTGGTTTACAATACGCACCTTCAGGCCAAGGAAGGTGAAACCTATGACAGGATCCGCTTTTTCGAGTTGGACCAGATAAGAACGTGGGTTGAGCAGGATTGCGCTGATGACCGGCGAAATAACAGACACCATCAGGGTATCTTCCTGATGGGAGACCTGAACAGTGCCCGGTCAGATGAGCAGGGGGTTGTCAGTAAGCACTCACAGCATCGTAATGCCATGAATGCACTGGGGCCAGACTTCTTTGACAGTTACTACGAAACCCATGATAAAAAAAATGATACCCGGCTGGTTGATCGCAGCGAGTCTTTTTTTGTCAATAGCGACCAGGCAACCATCAACCGGGAAGATCGTTGCGAGCCGAATGGGACGTGGTATCTTGGGGCCGGAAACACAAGGCGTCATTCCTGGGGCAGCAGGCTTTGGAAGGGGCATCCGGCGGTGGCAAGGCAGTGTATTTATGACTACCAGATGGTGTATGGGGACACTGACAAGAAATGGGCATCCCATACTGAAATACGACAACTGGGGCT
>NZ_JAHHPO010000809.1 GCF_024606365.1 Endozoicomonas sp. ONNA2 | reverse complement strand
GAATCAGCCCCAACGGTGAAACCATTGTGTGTAACGATCCTGCAGGCCATATGAATATCTATCAACGTAAACCTGTTGGTGAACTTTGCGCTGAACCGGCCGGTGAGTGGGTCAGGCAACGCATCGAATTTTCCGTCAATCAAGCAGATTTCAATCAAGAAGGCTATCTGCTGGCTGTGGTTCCTGCAACGGATTCGCACAGCCTGATTCTGTTCGGTTTGACGGCAGACGGGAGCTGGCAGGAAAGAAGCCGTTTGCAAACAGAAAACAGAATTGGGAAATTTTGCTTCAGCCCGTGCAGCCGCACCATTCAGGTCACCAGTTTGCTCCCTCGCAATGGTGATGTTTCAGTGCCATTGGTGGTTTCCTTCTGGCAGGTCATGCCCGAAACAGCCTCATAAGTAGCCAGAAATATTCGATTCCATTTGGCCAGCTACTAATAACCGAGGGGCTCCCGGTTACTTTTGATGGAGGCTTCTGAGTAAGTCCAGTCACCATAGACTGGCAAAAGCCTGTGAAGTCAGAAAGAAGCCTCGCCTGACAATGCGGGGAGTGTCACGCTCCGCCTCAGCGTGCAGAGAGATCATTCAAGGCAATCTAAACGACGTGCCCGGTTTATGCCTTTCTCGGGAATTGTTACAGACAAATAACGTATCCAGGGCTATTCTGCGGGTTGTTTGATCTTTTGCTGTGAGAATCCTCGAGTCAGGCACAAATACGCTGTCCGGGCATGGCCTGCCACGCGGCAAATGCTCCTGGGTTGTTCTGGCTCCGGGAACCGAGTGGCATTCTCATTATGCTGGATGATCGAACAATCAGGTAAAAGTTCTCATGATCGTCTATGCAGCCATGAGAATGTGAGCGGTAGGAAGCCCAGCACATTAATTAACGCCATCCTGAGGTAGTGATTTTGATACAGCCACCCACCATGCCCGGCAGCGTTACTGCCAGCGACTCGCGACCTGCAACAACCCAGTCTTCTGTGCCACAGGGACGGTGGGGGCGATTATCTGTGTCCTCGGAATCTGACGTCGTATCGTTGTTGGACGAGACAAACCAGCTAAATAGCCCCTGTGACATAAAAAACAGCCCTCAAGACGTATCGCCTCAGCATCGTAAACCGGTCAGTACAACGCCCCGGACTCCCCAGCTGCCGAGCGCCGCCGTTGGGGCTCCTTCCGGCCTCGCTGGCGCCGGTGCGATAGCCACAGCCGACGGTAACAGTGATCGTTGGATAGCGGTGCCGGATGCTGCCACCCTTGGCAAGATCGGCCACGACCCTCGCTTTCCACTCAATGATGATTACCGGCAGACCGGCGATATTGATGGTCGCCAGTTGGGCCAGCCCATTGGTAATGATACCCATCCGTTTACCGGCAGCCTCCGTCTCGAAAACGGCACCATTGATAATCTCAGTAATTGCCTGGTGCAAACACTGGGTGGTTCAGGCCGGATCAATGGCCTGAACTTTAACGGTGCTTATATAAGAGAAAAAGGCCCGGTCGCGGTCGCGGCCTGTACCATTGAAGACGCTGCCACGGTCAGTAATATCCGCGTTAACAATGCCCATGTATTAGCCCTGGGTGACAGTGCGGGAATTGCCGGGGGGAGTGTCCGGGGAACGGTGCTCAACACCACTGCAGTGAACTGCACAGTGGCAACCTCCGCTGACGGGAAATACTCCGGAGCTGTAGGCATTGGTGCCGGATTTCTCCATAGCAATGGCAGAGTTGTCGGCACCACTGCGGTGAACTGCACATTGTCCAACGCTGAACATTCAGGGGCAGCAGGCATTGGTGCGGGAAGGCTTATGGCAGGTTTTAAAGCAGAGGGGCTTCGTGATGGTCATGGCATGGTTGCCAACACCACGGCGGTGAACTGCAAAGTAGAAAATTCCGGTCAATCTGGAGGTGCAGGCATTGGTGTGGGTACGGCTTTTGATGATGGCACCGTTTCTCACACCACGGCGTTGGACTGTCTAGTGGAAAACTCCGGTGAGTATGGTGACGCAGGTATTGGCCTGGGCAAAGCTGTTTTTTTTAACATGGTTGCCAACACCACAGCGGTGAACTGTACCGTGTCCTCTTCCGGCCTGTATGGCAGTGCAGGCATCGGCGCAGGGGGAGGCCATTTTGCTTTGGCAAATGTTGCTAACACCACAGCAGTAAATTGCACTGTGACAACCTCCGGCCCCGGCGGGGAGGCCGGTATCGGGGTGGGCATGGTTGGTGGCGGGTTTGAATCTGAAAAGGTTGTTGGCACCACCGCACTGAACTGTACAGTGACAACCTCCGGCAAGAGCGCAGATGCTGGTATCGGAGTGGGAAGATTTTTATCTCATGGCAGTCTTGCCTGCACCACAGCGATCAATTGTGAAGTCGACAGTGAGTATGGAGATGCTGGTGTTATGGGTGGTCCTGAAGCGGGTATCTGTAATGTCCGTATCAATGGACACTGGCAAAACAATGCCGACCCTGGTTGTCATCCCTGGCTGGATAATTTATGTGCAGGTATTGACCCCGGTCTGCTGCCGCCGAATTATCGGCCCGATGTTTATAATTTTACGGCACTGGCAAATAATCAAATTCGTCAGTGTGGGTTCTTCTCGACAACAATTCCGACAACAAACCCGACAACAAACCCGACAACAAACCCGACAACAAACCCGACAACAACACCAACCATTTCGGGTAAAAGCAGCTCAAGGGATCTGGGTCTGAGTCAAGCCGCTTTAGCTGGTATTGCCCTGGGCGGCGTACTTTTTGTGCTGGTGGTTGGCTTGTGTATCTACCGCTACTATCGCCAGCGGGCATCGGCTGGCTATAGCCCCATATTGGCCAGGAACCCGGGGGATGACACCAAGACCAGATCCTCCGAGCATTCCCCACGGCCCGATCTTGCAAAAGACAGCGATGGTGGTGAATCGGTGCCGTTACTCCGGTTGGTATAGCCGCAGCGGCGGCAATTCTGCAATCATTAGTCCACAGAACGCCGCCAAAAGGCCCATAAAGTGCCTGGATTGTGCCGTTACCCTTCGACCCTGCTCAGGATGAACGCAGATCAAGTTCCAAACCCGGAACCTATATCAGTCGTGCTTTGTCGATATTCCTTATTCACCATAAAGATCAAGACAGTCGATTCCATATGGTCAGCTACTTAATAAAGACTAAAGTACAATAGGAAATAGTATTCTATGACTTTAAGATGTCGTACGTAGGCATTTGTTATGAGCAAAGTTATAGAAGAAATTAATAGTGGATAATTATTTCAAAAAATCAATCTGATTTATTGACTTGAAGTATACAGAATCAAGGAAGAATTAATTATGAATCCATCAGCCGTAATACCTAAAACACTTGCTCAGAAAGTCCCTGTCAGACATGAAGATACTCATAAGACAAATGGTGGAAAGAAAAAATGGGCAGGATTGAGAGTAAGAAAAGTAGCGGCAAACTCTTTTGAAAAACTGATAATCAAGCTCCAGATGAAGTTACCACACAAAGCTTTCTCGAACTTATTTGGAAAAATAGCTGAATGTAAAAAAAAGGCCATCAAAAAATGGTTAATCCGCAAATTTATCTGGATGCATAAAATCAATCTACAAGAGGCTGTTAAAAAGCGACCTGAAGATTTTGACTCTTTCAATGATTTTTTTACTCGAAAGTTGGAGAAGAGTGCCAGGCCCATTGACTCAAATACAGAAGTTGCCTCACCTGTTGATGGAACGATTAGCCAAGCTGGGAAAATACATTCTGGAGAACTTATCCAGGCTAAAGGACATACATACAACGTCAAAGATTTATTAGGGGGAGATCAGGAGCTTTCTGATGCGTTCCTGGGGGGCAGTTTTGCCAATATTTATTTATCACCTGGTGATTACCACCGTTTTCATATGCCCACTTATGGGAAACTGATAAAGACGATTCACATACCGGGAAAACTGTATTCTGTCAGTCCCAAATCGGCAAGAAATATTGATCACTTGTTTGTCAGGAATGAGCGATTAGTTTGTATTTTTGATACACCCCAAGGCCCTATGGCAATGGTTATGGTGGGAGCAATTAATGTATCCAGTATTGAAACCGTTTGGGAGAAAGGGGTAGTTGAGCCTCATCGAAAAGGTGGTAAGCGAGCGCACATTCATGAGAAAAGTTTTAACAATATACCATTTCATATTGGCGATGATCTGGGGGCGTTTCGTATTGGCTCAACAGTGATATGCCTTTTTGGGAAAGATGTGGTTGAATGGCAAGAGAGTTTAGTCAGCGGTAAGAAAATTAAAATGGGAGAGGCAATAGGCTCTTTTGGATAGTTCTTGTCCAAAAAACCTGTACGCCAGATGCCACCGGGTTTAGCCCGGATATTTCATAAACGTGCTCCCGAACCCGCTTGTCCTTAGCCGCTCCGGGAGGCTGTCCGAGAACAGACTGCCCTGCGTGGTAACTGCTCCTGCATCCATACAATCTTATGGCGACCGCAAAGACATGACACTTTCTGCGAGATCGTGACTGATCATACTTGCAACAGGACTATACTTGACCGCCTGAGTCTCCTTGGGGGGTTAACATTATGCTACCTGCAACGGGTTTAAAGACCAGTACCGATGTTGATACAGTGGGCAATGAAATCAAGCCTGAAGTAGTCCATGATATGGCTCGCTTTGATCACCGGTGGGTTCGCGTACCCCAAGAAGTGTTCGCCAAAATCGCCAGCTATTTATCAATCAACGATATCAATAATTTTG
>NZ_JAHHPO010000808.1 GCF_024606365.1 Endozoicomonas sp. ONNA2 | reverse complement strand
GTATTTACACCAGGTAATCACCAATGAACATCTGCTGGCCAGATCGTGGTTTGCAAAATTGGCGGCACACCAGCAAAACCAGTTCAAAGAGATTGCCCGGGACATCAGTGATCGTGACCTGCAAAATTGGCTGGGTCAATTTACCACGAATGCAACAGTAGCCGATAAACTGTGCAGCCAATACCTTGATGGGCCCACAACAGACGACGGTCGTAAAACCGTTAAAATACAAAAAAGGAAATACTTCCCCCAGATCCTGTTTTATACGCTGAGTAAACTGATGGCTGACTGCCGACAATTCAAACCGGTTCTGGAAAAAAAAATTCATGTAAGCCATGGTGTCAAAAGCCTCAACCTGAACACCCATGGCGACCATTTAGTGATCTTCAGCAGGCATAACACCTGGGCAATCTTTGGGTACACAGCGAACAGCTCATGGCATGAACAAGCCAGTTATAACTTCGATTATTGGTTCTTCCCAAATCCTGGCCACAGCTTTGAGACCCACGGCCGTCATGTATTGGCCTGGGAACAATATACCGCAAAAATCTTCGCATATAACGCAGATAACAGCTGCACGGAGCAACTATCCATTGTCCACAAAGACAAGATCAGATCAGCTGACCTGAGTTGCGATGGTCTTCAGGCAGTCTTTATCTGTGATAATGGCAGCGCCACAATCCACAGCTTGAACGACGCTGGTCACTGGACGCTGGTAGCAGATATTACCGATGACAGGCGAAAGTTGAAGGCTTGCTTCAGCCCGGATGGCAGCCGGATACTGACCCACTCAAACCCGTGCACAAAAATCCACAAACGGAACGAGGAGGGTGGCTGGACATTAGAGGCCAATAGCAACTTCTATGCCGAATCAGCCACTTTCAGTCCCGATGGCAGCCATGTGCTGATGTTAAGTAATCAGGGGAGTGTAAAAACCCTCAGCCTGGACAACGGCGGCTGGCTGGAGAGCGCATCCTTCGCTGACAGCGAAGGCTCGATCGAACGGGCTATCGCCAGCCCCGATGGTCGCCATGTCATTTTCATCAACAATCAAAGCGGTGAAAATGACAGCATGACCCTGAAAATCCTCAGTCGTGACAGCAACAGCGACTGGACAGGGAAAACTGGCAATATCCCGATTATTACCCACTGTGGTATCCATGATTGGCCCACGTTCAGCCCCGATAGCTGTCATGTGATGGTTAGCAAAAATGAATCTAACCTTGAAATCCTGAGCTGTGACAAACGCGGCAACTGGATACCAACCTCTATTCCCTCATTGGTACACAGCAAAAGAGCCTTCTTCAGTCCCGACAGCAGACATGCGGCGATCATCGGCGCGGGTCATTGGATCTCAAGAATATACAGTTATGACCAGGCCAGAGGCTGGGTAGAAAGCGGCATTATTCCCCATGACCCGGGCACTGACGCCAGCTTCAGTCCTGATAGCAGCCATATTGTCACTTTTTGCTGGCATCAAGGTATTCCCTGGGACGGCAACATCGGCAGCAAATTCCAGGCAAGAATATACGGTAACAATGGGAGCGGCCAGTGGCTACGAAAAGGCCTTATCAGCCATGGCGGTCCGATCTGTTCCACATGCTTCAACGCCGATGGCACCCATATAGTCACCGCAAGCGGGGATGGTAGTGCAATAATCTTTGGCCGCCATGCCGACGGCAGCTGGGTGAAGAAGGCCACTCTATGGCATCCCCGCCGAGTCGAATCTGCCAGCTTCAGTGTCGATAGCAGGCATGTGGTGACCGTATGTGACCGGGACAACGTGAAAATCTGGCGTCTTGATACTGCCAGTGTGTCTGTGGACAACCCACCCGCGCCTGAGCACTCAAGCACAAACAAGTCTGTTTTACACGATCATTTCGAATGCCTTGAACTTTTGCCCGATTATTCCATCAAAGACGTCTGATGCAATCACCTGACGAGGGCAATTAACCATGGAACCTCCCGTTATCGTGAATAACAAAGGCAGCTATGACAGCTGCCCGGACTGTGCCGGAGTAATACCTGAGGCGTCGTGTTGTGTGGGGCGCAGCAACGGGATGTCGGTTGCTCCCTGCGAAGACCCGTGTACATTACTGAATTTGCCAGAGCTTCCGATGCGCAAGCTGTTAGACTTATTAGATTTCAGGGATATTCTCGCCACCGCAAAAACGTGCAGGCATTTAAACCAGCTAATCTCCAATGAACATCTGCTGGCCAGAAGGTGGTTTGACACATTGGCAGCACAGCAGCAGAACCAGTTCAAAGAGATTGCCCGGGACATCAGTAAACCTGACCTGCACAATTGGCTGGGACAATTTACCATGGATACAACGGTAGCCGATAAACTGTGCAGCCAAGACCCTGCAGACCAAACAATAGACGACGATCGTAACACCTGTGAAGCACAAAAAAGGCGATGCTTTCCCCCAGCCTTGTTTTACACGGTGGGTCAACTGATGGTGGGTTGTCGACAAATCGAACCGGTTCTGGAAAAGCGCATTATTAATAAATCTGAGGTCAATAACGTCAGCTTTAACACTCATGGCGACCATTTGGTGATCTTCAGAAGCAATCATACCGGGATAATCTTTGGCTTCACAGGGGACTGCCAATGGCATAAACAGGCTGGTTTTGTCTTTAATTACTGGGTCGAACCTGAACCTCCTTTCACCACCGTCATGACCAGCTTCATTGCCCATGGCCGTCATGTATTGACTTGGGATGGATACTGTACCGCAAGAATCTTTGCCTATAACGCCGATCACAGCTGCACAGATCAATTCACTATTGTCCATGAAAGCAGGATCTTGTCAGCTGACTTGAGTTGCGATGGTCGTCAGGTAGTCATTACCTGTGATGATGGCAGTGCCAAAATCCACAGTTTGAACGACGATGGTCACTGGATGCTATCAGCGAACATAGAAGGCATTGAGGACGTAGAGGACATAGAAGACATAGCGCACCTGGCGAACATAGACTATAGCAGAGCCGTGAAGGCCTGCTTCAGCCCCGATGGCAGCCGGGTACTGACCCGCTCAGTGACCCCCAACCCGCACGCAAAAATACACCAGCGGAATGAAGAGGGTGGCTGGACATCAGCAACAATCAGCGACCCCAATGCCAAATTCGTCAGGCTCAGTCCCAATGGCAACCAGTTGCTGTTGTTCGGTTTTAAAGAGTCAGCAAAAATCCTGAGCCTGAACGACAATCAGGAGAGTGCCATCCTCGTTAACGATGGCTACACGATCATGCATGCTATTGCCAGCCCTGATGGTCGCCATGTCATTACCGTCAGCCACCAAGACGCTGCAACCAGGAGGAAAACCCTAAAAATCTTCGGTCGTGACGCCAGCGGCAACTGGACGGGGAAAACTGACAATATCCCCATTTTTTTCAGCACTGATTCTGACCTGGCCCCCAAATTCAGCCCCGATGGCTGTCATGTGCTGGCTATCAGAGATTTTGATAACCTTGAATTCCTGAGCTGTGACAAACACGGCAGCTGGGTGCAGAACTCTATACCCTTGAGGAGAAGAACGAGAAAAGCCTTCTTTAGTCCCAACAGCAGTCATGTGGCAGTAATCACCCCTGGTTATGGTCCCATCTGCTGCATATACGGTTATGACGCAGCCACAGGCTGGATAGAAAAAAAAGTCATTCCCCATGACCAAAACTTGCCAGAAATTGAGGCCAGTTTCAGTGCTGATAGTCGTCATATTGTCTCTTTCTGTTGCCGCGACAAAAGCTTTGGTAGGGAATATCACGTAAAAATCCACGGTCGCGATGGGCATGGCGATTGGCTACCCAGAGCCACTATCACCCATTACGGCCCGATCAACTCCGCACGTTTCAACGACGATGGCAGCCATTTAGTGACCGCAAGCGCCGATGGCACGGCAATAATCCTGGGTCGGCATGCCAACGGCAAATGGGTAAATAAAACCACTTTAAAGCATAACTGCCCGGTCCGAACTGCCATCTTCAGTACCGATAGCAGGCGGGTGGTGACCGTCAGTGGTGATTGCACCGTAGAAATCTGGCGCCTTGTCGATTCTGGCATGGGCTCCGGGCAGTCTGGCTAACAGGAAAGAAGCCATGCAAGCCGAATCCAGCCCAAAATGACCAATCGAATCGAGAACCGGAAGCAGGCAATTAACCATGGAACCGCCCGTTACCGTGAACACCAGCTGCAGTTATGGTAGCCGGGAATGCTGCGCACCTGAGTCACACCGATATCTGTGGAGCAGCAACGGTATGTCGGTTGTGCCCTGCCAAGCCCCATGCTCATTACTGTATTTGCCAGAGCCTGCCATGCTCAAGCTCTTGGGCTACTTGCCTTTCCGGGATATTCTCGCCACCGCAAAAACGTGTACGTATTTACACCAGGTAATCACCAATGAACATCTGCTGGCCAGATCGTGGTT
>NZ_JAHHPO010000807.1 GCF_024606365.1 Endozoicomonas sp. ONNA2 | reverse complement strand
TATATTTCTGACTCCTTGTGCCGACACTCCCGGCAACTGCTCCTGCGTTGCTCTACTCCTGCATCCATGCAGTCGGCGGCTATTCTCGGACAGTGATATCATCAACGCGACTTTTGGGCAGCGCCATCAGCCTGGCGGCACGGTGAATACCTGCATAGTTAAAAAGTCAAAGAACGGCTTGACCTCTTGGTGCCATCCATGTGGGTAGCAACTCTACCGGCAGAAATAGTGGCATAACTCAGTTCATTATTGACCACAACCACCATTTTTGTTCTTTTTACCAAAACGAACAACGTCGTTCAGTTGACCCGCAAATGGCATATATCCACCATCGTGGCTCGCTACTTCAACACCGTTCACATACACAATGGCACGGTGGGTGGCACTGCCAAAGCGGACGAATACATCACGGTCCTGCCATTCTTCGGCAATGTAAAGCTCAGTTTCGTACCAAACATCACCGCAGTGATCACGTAGTGCCTTGTCAGTAGTGATGTCATTGTAGCTTGATGGTACTGCCATCAATGTGGTGTCGGTCAGACCATCTTTCCATTCATTGGTGCGACCTTCAGTTTTCCTGTCTGCGCGGAATTTCCAGATGCCGCTGATGTCGATGATACGACGGGTTCTGGTTTCGTGTGGGTATAAAAAAGCCGTCATTTTATGCTCCGTTTAACAGCCAGAAAAATTGATTAAAACCTTGGATGCTCCGGGCTCTGATCTGCCTGAGAGTGTGAGAGTCGTTAATAGCAGTAGTGTTCGCAAAGAGTTTCAGACCAATAGGTCAAACCAAAACTCACTACCGAACATATTTGTGGATTTGTGGATTTGTGGATTTGTGGAATGTGCTGGGGCATTTTCTTATTCTTGTGAGTCCAATTGTCGGCTATGCCAGGAGGCTGTCCGAGAATAAACTGCCCTACTGCGAGCACCGGAGTGTACCGCCAGGGAGATTCACCTTGACGAGATCAATGATAGTCACTTTGTTGCCTGTGCCATGGCCGGGAAAGGTTGATTCTCTCAAAAACGACGACCGGCGTTTAGTAAAATCACCGATGCCGGTTTGATCAAACTGAATATTGAACAGACTGCCGTTACTAAAAACCTGCGATAATCAGGATTATCCGGGTTTATCTACATCGTCAACGCCACCGCTTACCGGAGTAAGACTTACGCAGCTATCCTGTAGGGATTAACGATGGGTTTACCGTGGCAGGAACCTTCTTATTATTTTGTTGTCCGAAAAAATCTTCGGGGCATAGTCAATCACAAATCTGGCACGAGTGATTTAATGGACAAAACAACCAATGAAGCTGTTAACTACCACTCCTTTCCAAATCAAACAATAACCGATACTTCATTACTTCAGGCGGGAGACAAAAGGAAAATATCGGTATGTCCCGATGACGAGGCAGCGCTTGAGCAGCCTTTCGCAAAGCCAGGAAAGTTGACAAAATACCACCCAACGCCTGAGTTGGCACAAAGGCCTGCCGTTGCCTGTCAAGTTACCTGTCACTTGCCAAATGATCACTCGCCCGCCTGTTCCACCGATCAGCAAATGATTCATCAGAGCCTGAGCACCGGTGAGTTCTGTTTTGCCAATGACCCATTAAAC
>NZ_JAHHPO010000806.1 GCF_024606365.1 Endozoicomonas sp. ONNA2 | reverse complement strand
GCGCCACCCTCAGGGATGAAAAATGGTTAAGCAAAATATTTTTCACGGCAAAGAAAAGATTTCTATTTTCTTCCTTTGTGTCTTTGTGGTTCAAATCACCCCCTGTTGTCGGGATCGGACTTTGGCAGGCCTACCCGGATTGCGCAGTATTGAAGGATCATAAGTACCCTGTCTTTTATATAATCGACAGGGTTGGCTCTTGTCACGCTAACTATTTTCCCGCTATCAATAAGTAAGGTATATTCTCCTCCTTTCTCATCCAGCCTACCTTCCATCCATCCTTATCTAATGAGGCAAGACAGTGATTAACTCAACTGCTCTGGATCATCTGCCCGCATCCAAAGATCTGGCGGCTCTGCAACAGCAAATGGCCAATACCCATCTGCGCAGCCTGTTTGCTGAAGATCCAAACCGATTTGACCGCTACAGCCTTGAAGCTGCCGGCCTTTTTCTTGATTACTCAAAGCATCTGATTAACGACGATGTAATGTTATCTTTGGTAACGCTGGCGGAGCAGGCCAATCTGGCCGATGCCCGCGACGCCATGTTCGCCGGTGAAAAGATCAATTACACGGAAAAGCGTGCGGTGCTCCATACGGCACTGAGAAGCTTCGGTGATGCTCCGGTGATGGTGGATGGTGAAGACATCATGCCCGGGATCCGTGCAACCCGCGCCCGTATGCAGGCCATGACTGAGCAGGTTCACTGCGGACAGTGGCTCGGCCATACCGGCAAGCCTGTCAAGCATATTGTTAATATTGGTATCGGTGGTTCTTATCTGGGGCTCAAAACCACTATTAATGCCCTGACCCCTTACCATGTCAAGGGTTTTGAACATCACTTTGTGGCGAATATTGACCCTGACGAGTTGTCTGAAGTTCTGGGTAAAATTGATCCGGAAACCACGCTGTTTATCGTTGCCTCCAAATCCTTTGGTACCCTGGAAACCCTGCAAAATGCCCGGGCAGCCAGAGCCTGGATGATTGACAAAGGCTGTGCCGAGCAGGATATCCGCAAGCACTTTATGGCCATTTCCACCAACCTGAAGGCTATTGACCAGTTTGGTATCGCCCAAAAAAACACCTTGCCGCTGTGGGACTGGGTTGGCGGTCGCTACTCCCTCTGGTCCAGCATCGGTCTGTTGATTTCCATGGTGGTAGGCTACGACAACTTCGAGCGCCTGCTCAAAGGTGCTGAGGCCATGGACCAGCACTTCTGCTCAGCCCCTCTGGCAAAAAATATGCCGGTGATTGCCGGTTTGCTGGGCGTCTGGTATCAGAACTTTATGGGTGCCCAATCCCATGCGGTCATCTCCTATGATTACTTTCTGCGTGATCTGCCGGGCCACCTGCAGCAGGTGGATATGGAAAGCAACGGCAAGCGTACCCGTGAAGATGGCAGTACCGTTCCCTACCAGACCGGAGCTGTGATCTGGGGCGGTACAGGCACTAATGACCAACACGCCTACCATCAGCTGCTGCACCAGGGCACCCGGTTAATTCCCGTGGACTTTATCGCCCCGGCCACCACCCATAACCCGATTGGCGAACAGCATCCCTGGCTGTTTACCAATGCCCTGGCCCAGAGCCAGGCCATGATGCAGGGCAAAACAGTGGAAGAAGTGCGGGATGAACTCACCGCTGGAGGTATGGATGCGGGAGAGGTGGAACGGCTGGCTCCCCATAAGGTGATTCCGGGCAATCGCCCAAACAGTATGATTGTTCCCGAGAAGATCACACCGGAAACCACCGGTGCCCTGATTGCCCTGTATGAACATAAAGTCTTTGTGCAGGGCACCATCTGGCAGATTAACTCCTTCGACCAATGGGGGGTTGAGTTGGGTAAAGTACTGGGTGATCGCCTGATTGAGAAAATTCGATCCAGAGAAGAAACCACCGACCAAGACAGCTCAACCAATGGCCTGATAAGGCGTTTTAAGCAGTTTAATCAAATTTGGTGAGTGCTTTTAGCGCAAGGTCGTATCCCTGGTCAGCGGCCTTGCTGATCCAGAATCGGGCTTCGGCGTCGTTCTGCTCTACCCCCATACCCTTCCAGTACATAAAGCCCAGATTGTATTGTCCTTGAGCGTCTTCCTTGTCGGCAGCCTTCTGGAACAGGGTCAGGGCCTCGGTGTAGTTCTGCTGCACTCCCCGACCATAATAGAACATACAACCCAGATTGTATTGCGCTTTGGCATGTCCCTGATCGGCGGCCTTGCTGAACCAGGTCAGGGCCTTGGCGTAGTTCTGCTGCACCCCCAAACTATCATGGAACATGCAGCCCAGATCGTACTGCGCGTAAACGAATCCCTTGCTGGCAGCCTTGTGGATCCAGGTCAGGGCCTTGGCGTAGTTCTGCTGCACTCCCCTGCCACCCAGGAACATCAAGCCCAAGTCGTGTTCTGCGGGGGCATATCCCTGAGCAGCGGCCTTGCTGTATAGGGTGACAGCTTCAGCGTAGTTCTTATCCACCCCAAGACCTTGCTCGAACATACGGCCCAGTTTATGTTGCGCTAGTTTATCTTTTGTGGTCCATCCCGCGCTGATCAACTCCACTGCTATTGCCCAATGTTTTAAATTTGCCGCGACGGTTAAGGGGTCACGCGTGGCCAGCAGCGAGTGCTGATCAGGTTTTAGCCCGATTGACAGAATTTCCCTCACATGTTCAATATGATTGCTCTCTATTAATCTGAACAGCTCCTTTCGCAGATTTACGGTGCTGGATATTGCGGGAGTACTGCCTGTTATTAAACCGTCGTCCAATGGGCAGCGTAGTTTATTTTGTACCCATGTACTTATACATGGGTGGTGAAATTCATGACCGCACGGTTGTAGCTTAACAATCGTTTTTTGTTTCCCAATTCCTCGCAGAAAGGCCATTGAGGTCCGAGATGGCTTTATCTGTGCACTTCCTTCGATAGGTCCTTGGCAGATTACACAGATTTCAGGTTCATTAACCGTGTTCATTAAGAGTTCTTCCGGTGTAAGTCAGGGGTTTGTTGTATAACCAGCAAGTGGCCTGTTTTTTGGGACGCAGGTGATGGAAACTGCTTACCGGCATGAAGTTATTAAATGACAGTTTCATTTCTCCTGAGAGTTTAAAATGAACAAAAAGTTCCTGAGTTCAATTGATATATAACCCATGACTTTCTTTAACTTTCATTGAACTATTTATCGAACTTTCTGTCTATTTGAATCCGGGAAAACACCTTCTTAAAAAAAAGGGCTGTACAGTGAATCGTTGTCAATTAAATGGTCAAGCTGCCGGTAATTTCAGGAACCCTGAGAATCAGGGAAACCCTGAAATAAACAGCCAGCCAGGTAACAGATTTGGTGCACATGAGGTATCTGCAACCACTGCCATGGACGCTCACTTTTCAGGAAGTGATGGGCAACAATCAAACATAACATCCCGGGCGAACGTTGCGGCAGTGTTAACTCATGAACCATTAATCCCTTCGGTTAATAAAGTACCAGAAGTATCTGCAGAAGATATGTTCAGAGCACGAGTGATGGCGGTGACAACCGCTATTTTGGAGTTGGAAGAGCTTTATATTGATCAATACGTTAGGTTTATTCATATCATTGATGGTGAGGAAAACACTGGCCGCGAAAACCTTGTGCATAATCAGGCAACGTTAAACGCAGCTTTAAACGTTGCCTGTTCTTATAAAAGTCATATCAACATTGTCCGATTGTGTCTCAAGGCAGGAGCCAGGGTGGACACTTCAGACTCTTGCCATACCGCATTGGCTCATGCTGTGTATAGCCGGAATACAGAAGCGGTAGGATTACTCTTGGCATATATCGGAGGCATCCCGGAATTTGTGGTACGATCAAAACCTTTCTCTGTCTTTTTAGAACAAAAGCTGTTTTGTCAACCTGACAACGTTGTTTCGCTACAAGATCTGTGCAGAGGTATTCTTATTCGGCAGGTGTCGAATGTTGAAGACGTTAAATACCTGCCAATTCCAGAAACTCTCAAAACGCATTTTTACGATCCCATGGAGAACTACCCCATACTTAAAGAACGCAATGTTAGCCATCCTTGCTGAAAAATCAGGTATCATAACTCACCCTTTGATCCCGGAAATCAAGTAAAACGCCATGATTACCCAAGCAATCCCCCTGACCGATATCCACCGCCATCTGGATGGCAATATCCGACCGGCAACCATTCTGGAGCTGGGAAGGAAGAACAACCTCCCGCTACCGGCAGACAACCTGACCGATCTGATTCCCCATGTCCGGGTCATCAGCCAGGAACCGGACCTGGTCAGTTTTTTAAGCAAGCTGGACTGGGGTGTCAAGGTGCTGGCGGACTACGATGATTGCCACCGGATAGCGTATGAAAATGTCGAAGATGCCATGAACGCCCGCATTGATTATACCGAGCTTCGCTTCAGCCCCGGGTATATGGCGATGACCCACAGCCTTGACCCTGCAGGTGTGGTTGAAGCCGTGATTGATGGCGTAAGCGCCGGAAGTCGCGACTTTGGTGTGGCAACCAAGGAATTGTCTAAAAACAACTTTCCTAATATGGACGGTATTACACAAAAAAA
>NZ_JAHHPO010000805.1 GCF_024606365.1 Endozoicomonas sp. ONNA2 | reverse complement strand
TAGCTAAATATCCTATTATCGGGATGATCGTTCGACCGATTCTGTCGCCCTGTGCTGCTGGTTGAAGATCAAGAAGTGTATTGGAATGCGGATTTTGTTGTAAAAGAGGTGTTTTAGTTTTCCCTTTTACTGCAGAATCTGTTCTTGCCTCATTATTCAGATTGCTTGCCGGATTATGGGTTTTGGCTAATTCATTGATGGCTTTTGTTGTATTGGCTTGTATTTTATTGCAGTGTTTATCAGGGTATAAGGAAACCCGATTAAAAAATGGTTTTACTATTTCTTCTCTTAAATCCTTAATGCCTGTTATTAATTGTTCATTCTGTTCTAAATTGATATGTTTCAGGCATGATGTCTTTATTTCTCTTACATCCCTTGAGAAGCTTTTCATCATCATTTCACATATTTCCTCTCCGTACCGATAAACTAAGCTTTTATCAATTTGCTCGGCAGCATCTAGCAGGTTTTTTATAGCATGGCAATTTTTTCTAGCCATGTTAAAGTCTTTTTTCGGGTCTCCCTCGTAAGGGATACTTTTTAGATGGTCCGGCATTGCATTTACAATAACTTCCATTTGTTGATGTATTTTTTTGTTGAGCAAATCGATTACTGTGATTGATACCTTATCGTCTGCCTTAAGCCTGTTCACTTCTTTTTTCAATACAACAAGGTCTGCTCCCGATTGGCAACGATCGATTTCATGGCAGAGATAGACTTCAATGTCTGATTCAATAAGATTCCTGAACTGGTTCTTGAAAAAAAAGTACATTCTTTTGGTATTGATTCAGTCAGTTTTAAAATTTTATCAACGTGATCTGATCTGTTTTTTCCTTCATGATCCTCTTGAACTTCTTCTATTAATACTTCGACACGTCTTTTGGTCATGTTTTTTAAAAAATCATAAATGTTTGTTTTTGGTGTATGTTTTTCCTTGTTGATAAATATCTTGTCAAAAAAAAAGTTAACATTACGTCCCCATTTAGATAGATACGAGTTTTTCATTACTATCCAGTATCTTGGTGCCTTTTTTGGCTTCGATTCCCGAATATTTTGCAGCTTTTGGTCCAGTCAGTTTGATTTGTTCAGGGTTTATATTTAGAGGTGTCGTTTTGCTCAAATGTGTCATGGCTTGAACCTATATTGTAAATCCGTCTATCAATATTCTCTGTCCCGGAGTTCCATAAGCACCGATAAATAAAGATTATCTTCAGTGTATGGGGGCCTGAATATTATGGGAAAACCCATGGACCCACCACTGCACTGAACGATGTCAGGAATGGCAAGAATCAAAGTAAGGGTGCGCGAGTGCTTCAGTGGGGGATAGCCGTTTTTTAGGATCCGGTTCCGTTAACGCCCAGAAAAGATCAGCAGCTTGTTTACCCTCCTTTTCTAAAAGTTGCTCGTACACATCCTTCCTCTTTTTATTTATTTTGTCTATAGCTGCTTTATACGGCAACTTACCTTTAAACATGTCCATATCAACAGGCATTATAGATTTACAATCTAAACACAATTCAGCAAAAGTACACCCTAAAGCCCAAGAGTCTGCCCTGTCATTAGGTTCATAGTCCAAACGATACAGTTTTTCTGGTGACATATATTTTAGTGATCCATCGCGTACTTGCCTGCAGCCACCTATTCTTAGTGCAAGCCCAAAATCGCATATCTTCACGACACCTTCATCATTAATCAGAATATTTTCAGGTTTAATATCTTGATGCTGGTAACCAACCTTAAATAGTGTGTTAACGCCTTTGACAGTCTGATAAAAAGTTCTTTTCAACTTTTCACCCTTGAAACAACCATTCTGTTTTGATGATTTCTTTAAATTCTTGCCTCCATACTCCATAAGTGCGTATTTTTTATCTGACCTTCCCCGGCTCATGGCGACAATCTGTATGATATTCTCTGTGTTCCCACCGGTTCTTGCTACGGCACGTTGAATAATTATCATCAGGGCACATTCGTTTCTTCGATGAGTAACATTAGCAACCTTTTTAAGTGCAAGGTATTGATTGGTCTGCTTGTGTTTCACGAGTTCCACAGAGCCAAAAGATCCCTTACCTAAATTCTCCTCACAAATTAGATCTTCCTCAGGTACGATCGGTAAATTGTACAATTTAGTGATAGGGTCAGCTTTAAAAGTAACAGGTAATGCTGGTTGAGGGGGCAGAACTCCGTTGGAATGGAACTTTCGTTCAATATAAGGCGTTTGAGTTTTCCATTTTTCTGCAAAGGATCTTCCAACTTTATTTTTTAGATTGTTTTCCGGGTGATGGGCTGTTATCCGTTTCGCTTCTAACATCCTTAATGCTTTTTCTGTATTGGTTTTAACTTGATAATAGTGTTCAGAGAATGAGGAAACTTGGTAAAGAAATGGCTTTATTGTTTTCTTTCTTAAACTTTCTATTTCCATTGATAATAGTTGCATCCCTATTGGGTTATTCCGTGCAAGACACATATAGGTTATTTCTCTTACATCCCTTGAGAATACATCGATCATCATGTCATTGAGAGCCTTTCTATGAATCCTGACTAAATTTCCATCAATATTTTTGGCAGCAGTTAGTAGGTTATTGATAGCATTGCACTTATTTTCAGTTACAAGAAAATCTATGCCTGGTTCTTTTTTGTACGGGATACTCCGAAGATGCTTTGGCATTGTCTTCACAAGTACAGCCATTTGATGATGTATTTCTTTATTGAGTGAATCTATTACTTTGCCAGATACTTTATTGCCTACCCTGAGTCTGTTTACTTCTTGTTTTAAAGCAACAAGGCTGTCACCGGATTTGCAAAGTTTGATTTCATGGGATAGATAGACTTTAGCGTCTGATTCAATAAGCTTTTTAAACTGTGCCTTATTAATAAAAGAGCATTCTGTTTGTATTTCATCAGGAAGACCTAAAATAGTGTCCACATGGTCTGACGTGTTTTTGCCTTCTTGAACTTTTTGCATTAATACTTCAACACGCCTTTTAGTCATATGTTTCTGGAATGCATACATTGTGGCTCTTGTTTCATTTTTTTTTTAAAGAACACCTTATTAAAAAAAAGTTTGATATATCGCCCCCATTTAGAAACAAGTTTTCCATGGCTATTCAGTATCTTTGTCTCTTTTCCTGCTGCGATACCGGAATACTTTGCTGCTTTAGGCTCAGGCAGTATGATTTGTTCCGGGTCAATATTTAAAGGAGAAGTTACGTTGTAACGATCCATGTTTTGAACCTATGTCAGAAATCCGTCTATCAATGTTTCCTATCCACCATAAGCCTTGAAAGATATGGATTACCACAAGGAAATCTTCTGCTGCATTGAACGATATGAATATATCAAGCATAGCAAGAAGCAAGGTAAGGGAGTTTCAGCGGGAAGCAGGTCATAATAATGTATTTGCTTAAGTAGCTAACCATATGAAATCATATATTTCTGACTCCTTGTGCCGGCACTATGCTTCGTTACAACTCCGGTCACATAGCTACGGCTATGCTCCCTCCGTTGTGCCT
>NZ_JAHHPO010000804.1 GCF_024606365.1 Endozoicomonas sp. ONNA2 | reverse complement strand
TCATCAGGAATACTGAGTTTAAAATGGGAAAGTTATTTTTAGACGACTCCTTAGCCGGAAGCAGCGTAAACAGCTTTGGCAAATTTTTCTACATTTCAACCGGGCCCTGAACAAACGTAATATGCTGACGTTTGATGGCGTTATTCACCAGGCCAGGCAGGCAGTTGAACAGGGCAAATTCCAGAAGTTCCGTCATGTTCTGGTGGATGAGCTGCAGGATTTTGGGCTGGAAGCCCTGAGGTTGATTGCCGCACTGAGCCCTATTGAATCGGGAGACTCTGATCCCCTGTGTGTTGTTGGGGATGGCCACCAGCGAATTTATAATAAAGCACCTATTGCCCTGAGCAGAGCTGGCCTGGAAGTAAGGGGACGCTCGAGCCGACTTAAAATTAATTACCGAACCACTGAGGAAATCCGCCAGTGGGCCCATGGCCTGCTTACCGGCATGGAAATTGATGACCTTGATGGCGGTACCGCTATTACTACCGGTGACCAGTCTGTATTTAAAGGTTCTTCTCCACAAATTGCGCAATGCAAGAGTATGGAGGAGGCTTCACAGGCCATTATTACCTGGATTAACAGCCTTACCGAAGCCGGTATGGGTTCGCATGAAATTTGTATTACGCCTCCTGATAAAGAAATCATTAATGCCCTGCAAACGGCTAATATCCCTACTCTGGAACTCAAGGCCCGGCAGAAAGACCCTGGGCAGGAAGAGCCCGGTGTCCGATATGGCACTAAACAGAGGATCAAAGGCCTTGAGTTCAAAGCTGTCGCATTGCTCTCCATCGAAAACAAGGACTGCTCTATCGCCCGGTTTGCTGACTATGTTGCCGCGACAAGGGCAAGGGAGCATTTATTGATTCTTGACATTAACTAACGTCTATGACCTATGGCTTCTCCGGAAGCTATGGGTCAGCTTCAAAAAGGTAATCTGAAATCGTCCAGACTATATATGATAAGTTTCCTATCATGAATCCAGCACTAATAACTAATAGGAAAATCTGATGGAAAAGGCTTGATGGATACAAACAGGCAAACTGTATTTCTGTATCCTACCCGAACTACAAGCTTTTTTACCTTCTACGAATGAAAACTCCTGATACTAACTGGATGGTTATTTCGATAAAACCCGATGTACTATGGCTTAAAGATTGTGCTTATTTTCCCACTAATGCTGCAAGCGCTATGATGTCAACTAAACCCTTAGAAGCATTCAGGGGGACAGAAGCATTTGGCCCTAAATTCAGCAGTCAAACAGGTCTTGGCCGCCCCAGTTGTGGCAGCTTTTTGTTTACTCGCACGGGCGAAATTTTGGAATTAACTTGTATCAATTAACGACAATGGCGCTATTTCCTGACCCTTTTTCAGAAATTTCGATACAGATTTCGTTAAAATTCGGCACCAGGCCTGAATTGGAGTTAACTGCGGCGCAAGCTTTTTTATTGCATCAAAAAAATCACAAAGCTGAGCCTGTAATTTTGCAATCTGCCCCATTAACCTATGCTGACTTGTCAGCTTTATTTTCTTTTGATTCCCAGAATCTGTCAGCTTCCCAATCGCGCTCATTAATAATGGACGACTGGTAATTGATTCCCGGTGGGTATCAGGATTGTTAAGTCGAACATAGAGCGTCCACCAGTCGTAAATTAATGCCACCATCCTTGCCAGGAAACGGCATCGTTTAAGATCTTTGGTAACATAGCCACTCCAATCCCAATGATTCTTTATTTCATCGAAATTGTTTTCACAACTTGCCCTGTGGCGATAATGATCAATAACCGCAACCACATCATTATCCAGACTGGTCACCAACACAGAGTATTCATAGGCTTTTATATTTTCAGGTTCTTCAATTAAAGCCAGTGTTGTTTGTTGTTCTTTAATTCCTTTTTCCTGGCGAAGCATTTCGTTTTCAGGTCGCCTTCTTCGAACAATAATAATGCGTCTTTCTTTTTTCCAGCCAGAGAGTTTAATTACTGATTCCTTTCCCTCCCAGTGTTTGTCGTATTTCACCCAGCCACCGCTGCAGTGCGCTTGATATATGGCCTGTTTGACATTGCCAAGCTTCTTCATTTTGAATAAATAATGGCAGCCTGCTTCTTCAAGCCCGGTCATTACCGGATCATTCCCCCAATCACAATCACCACGAACAAATTCCGGCCAGCAACATTTGGGTAATCGATTTAACAGCTCTACTAATCCAGGTAACGAGTATTTGCTATGCGTTTAATTGCCAGGTGTTACCTCTACTTCAAGAACCAGGGCGATAGAATCGGCCTTACGATCGTTCCAATCAAGGCTAATTTAAACGA
>NZ_JAHHPO010000803.1 GCF_024606365.1 Endozoicomonas sp. ONNA2 | reverse complement strand
ATTAACAACTTATCTTTTAATCCGGATATTTCATAAACTGCCCTGAATCCCACGCAGGACTTTTATGAAATATCCGGGTTAACTGCACCAACCCTGCATCAGGAGAGTAACCATGAGCTTAACCGTTTGGGATCCCTTCCATGATATGGAAAAACTGTTGGATAAATACGGTCGGGCATCCAGAAAAAGTCTGGCCAAGACTGACGACAGAGCCCTTGAAGTAGGAGACTGGATGCCCATTGTCGATATTGATGAAACCCCTGATGCCTTTAACATCAGGGCTGAGCTGCCCGGTGTCCACAAAGAAGATATCAATGTTGCCATTGATAACAATGTGCTCACCATCAAAGGCGAGAAAAAACAGGAAAAAGAGGATCGCAAACACCATCGTACTGAGTGTGTTTACGGTTCATTCGTACGAAGCTTTACCCTGCCACAATCCGTCAAAGCTGATGGCATTGATGCAAAATACCTCCACGGCACACTCAACCTGAGAATACCAAAGGTGGAGGAGGTCAAGCCTAAACAGATAGAGGTCAAGGTGGATTAACCTCTACTCACTCGACCCGGTTTCTGTTCATGCCAGCTATCAGTTCCTGTATCATCTCCTCCATAGAAATACCAAGATGGAACCTGAATGGGCAGAAAACCGGCGGACACAGAACCCGATCAATCAACGGCTAAACAATCCGTCTTTGCCAGGCTTATCGTAGAAAAGATTATCAGAGTCGCCATCCCTGTGCCGCTCAGGCAATTATTCGACTACCTGCCACCTGAAACCCATCCCGGAGATGCCATTCATCCCGGGAGCAGAGTCATCGTACCTTTTGGTGCACGAGAAGCGTTAGGTATTGTGCTCTCCATCGAAGCCGATACTGAGGTTCCCGCCAATAAGCTGAAACCAATCATCGCTGTTCTGGATGAAGAGCCACCGCTACCAGGGGAAATTATCCAGCTGTGCCAATGGGCGGCCCGCTATTACCACCACAGACTGGGAGAAACACTGCACCTGGCTCTACCGAAAAACCTGCGTTTGGGTAAACCGGCATCCACAAGCAGCATTACCACTTGGTATCCCCTGGTTGAACTGGACAGTGAACGACGAGAGCAACTGAAACGATCAAAAAAACAGCTGGCTGCCCTGAGGCTGATTTCTGAAAACCCTGAAGGCATCAGTGCTACGCAGCTCCATGAAAACGGTTTCAACAAGAACACATTAAAAGAGCTGGCAAAAAAAGGATTAATCGATTCCCGGGAAGTTGAACCCACTTCACGCCTGTTTACCGAGATCATCAGCCCGTTGAAGTCTGCTCACCTTCAGCTGAATGAAGAGCAGGCGTTTGCCTTTGAAGCCATTATCGACGGCCTCGGATCCTACCACACTTATCTTCTGGAAGGCGTCACCGGCAGCGGCAAAACCGAAGTGTATTTACAGGCTATTTCCGAAGCATTAGCCAGTGGTAAGCAGACATTAGTAC
>NZ_JAHHPO010000802.1 GCF_024606365.1 Endozoicomonas sp. ONNA2 | reverse complement strand
CACAAAGAGCACAAAGAAAAGCTTTTCTTTGTGCTCTTTGTGCCCTTCGTGGTTCAGTCTTTAACTTCCAGAGGCAGGGAGGAGGGACTTAACGTCCACCCTGAGAACTCAGGCTTTGCTGCCTCTCATGCCAAACCAGGTCAGGTATATAAAACCGATCAGGGGAACAATAAAGGCCAGGCCAATGCCTGCGGCATCAGAAATACTGCCCATGACTGTTGTCAGTACTGCACCACCAAGAATCGCCATAATCATGCAGCTGCCGCCCAATTGAGTATCCTTGCCAAGACCAGCAACAGAGAGCCCATAGATGGTTGGAAACATTAAGGACATGCAGCCAGAGATACCAATCAAAGCGTATACACCCAGCATGCTTTCGCTGTATATAACAACCAATGTCAGCATGGCAGCAACAAAAGAGAGGATTCCCAGAAGCCTGTTGGGGGTGACATAACGCATCAAAGATGTGCAGACAAAACGGGCCCCGGAGAACAGAAGAATTGAGTAGAGGTAGTAGGTAGAGGCCTCGGCTTCAGTACCACCAATATGGGTCATAACATAGCGAATAGTCCATGACCAGCACCCGATTTGCGCTCCCATATAGAGGAATTGCCCCAATACACCGCACACAAATATTTTTTTCCTGGCAAGACGTGCGAACGAATTCTTGAGATTCAATGCCTCTGACTTGTCAGAAAGAGCTGGCATCTTATTCAGGGCAATTGATAACCATACACCCAAAATAATAATAGCTACAGCAATGTAGGGTCCCATGGCAGCCATCAATTCCTGAGACTGGATAGCTTGCAGCTCTGCTACTGCCATAGTGCTACGCTCAGTATCGCTGGCAGGGTGAAGCTGTGCCAGTATGTAGAACTTGCCGATCAATACCCCGACGATCGAACCTACAGGGTTAAAAGATTGGGCAAGATTGAGGCGTTGTGTTGCTGTTTCTTCAGGACCCATGGAAAGAATAAAGGGGTTGGCGCTGGTTTCCAGAATCGACAAACCACCTGCAAGAATAAATAGTGCGGCGAGGAAGTGGTTGTACTCCATAGTTTGACTGGCAGGGTAGAATAGTAAAGCGCCGACAGCAAACAAACCGAGTCCTAACAGTACACCAGATTTATAAGAGTATTTTTTAATCAAAATTGCAGCGGGAAGCGCCAGACAGAAATAGGCACCATAAAACGCCATCTGCACCAACCCCGATTGCGCATCCGTCAATGAAAATACTTTTCGGAACTGGGCAATCAACACATCAGTCATGTTATTTGCCAGTCCCCAAAGCGCAAAACAAGCCGTTAATAATACAAAGGGAATTAATAATGCTTTGGGAACAACAGGAGCATGGGTTTCATTAGCAACTCCCGAGGTTTGTAAAGTAACAGCTTCACTCATCATTAAGCTCCTTTAACTGAAGGACAAAAAAACATCCTCGGTCAAATATAATGCTGTTGTTGTGCGTCACAGAGTCGACTTGCATCCAACATAAGACCTCTTGATGGCGCAGATCCTACATCGGGCATAAACGGGCATCTTTGATCTGCATCAATATGTTTATACTTGTGTGGTTATGCTTACGCTTGTGCGTCATCACTTGGTAAACAGGAAAGCGAGTGTCAGGTTTTGATTGCGACAGGCGAAGCCTGAGAATGTGGGAGGTTTTATAAACTGAAATCAT
>NZ_JAHHPO010000801.1 GCF_024606365.1 Endozoicomonas sp. ONNA2 | reverse complement strand
GTATTCCTTACCAGCTTGGTGGGCTGGTTTGGCTGGGTTCACAGAATAGTTACGACTGCTGTTTGAAAATGGGGCAAATTTGCATGCTACCAATAACAATGGTGAAACAGCCCTGCATATGGCCGCTCAAAACGGCCATGCTGGATGCCTGAGGCAGCTGATTGAAAATGGGGCAAATTTGAATGCTACCAATAACAATGGTGAGACACCTCTCCACTCCGCTGTTATTGTAGGCCACACAGAGGTCATTCAGACATTGATGTTCAGAGCCCCATCCATGGCCAAAGAGAAAGATAACGGTGGCAGGTCGGCTCTCCACTTAGCGGCAATGAATGGCCACACAAAGGTCGTCAAGGCATGGCTGACCAGTGATCGCTTACTGGGCATTGAGGCTCTGCACGCAGCTGCTTCTCAAGGCCATACAGCGACCGTCGCGAAATTGCTGGAGATTGACCGCTCACTGGCCAAACATACGGATCGTTTTCGCGAAACGGCACTACACAAAGCTGCTGAAAACGGCCACACAGAGGCCATCCATAAATTGCTGGAGATTGAGCGTTCCCTGGCCGAAGAGAAGGATTTAGGTGGCAGGACGGCTCTCCATTATGCTGCTGGAAACGGCCACACAGAGGCCATCCAGACATTGCTGAAGATTAACCGTTTCCTGGCCAAAAAGAAGGATCATGATGGTGACACGGCACTACACAAAGCTGCTAAAAACCGCCACACAAAGGCCATCCAGAAATTGCTGGAGATTGATAGCTCCCTGGCCAAAGAGAAGGATTCCCGTTGCAGAACGGCTCTCCACATAGCTGCTGGAAACGACCACGCAGAGGCCATCCAGACATTGCTGGAGATTGATAGCTCCGTGGCCAAAGAGAAGGATCATGATGGTGACACGGCACTACACACAGCTACTTTAAGAGACCACGCAGAGGCCATCTACAAATTGCTGAACTTTGACCCTTCTCTGGCCAGAGAGAAGAATAGCTCGGGCCGTACGGCACACGACTTTGCTATGAGCATTGGCAGCATAGCGTGCAGGAAACTGTTTAAACGCTTTACAGCCTAAAACGGGCTGCCTTCTACAGTGAGCAATAAAATTGCGCGAAGAACCGATTCCTGATTATTTCAAACTTCCACCTCATACTCCGCCAAATTCGGCGCTGTACCTTTTATCTCGCTATCCAGAATAAACGCCTTTTCACCAACGTTTACAGACTCTTCCTTAACCGTAATTACCGAACCATCCCGAAGCTCTGCCTGACAAGTGCTATTGCCATTTTTGGCGGTAATGTTGACCACGATCCGAACACCCTTCGGCATCAGAGCCTTGAATTGCTGCCAGATGTTAGTCGTTGCCATTGCTTGCATTCCAGATAAACGATCACTGCCTGGTGAACGAAAACCGGGGTCAAAAACCGGGGTCGAAAAACCGGGGTCAGGTCTTGATTGCGACAGGCGAAGCCTGAGAATGTGGGAGGTTTTATAAACTGAAATCAT
>NZ_JAHHPO010000800.1 GCF_024606365.1 Endozoicomonas sp. ONNA2 | reverse complement strand
CTACGGGCGCTATTCTCGGACAGCCTCCTGGAAATCATTAATTACCTTGAACAACTGCAAATTGAGAATATCCTTCATCCGGGGCTTGTCAAAAGTCCCGGTGATTGTTTGTGATTTTGATCAATCAAAAAAATGAGGGGAAAGCAGAAATGTCACCGGGGGATAACTGCTCATTGTCTTCTAATACCGGGCAAGATACAGGGGCGAGTACTGACTTGCGCCATAAAGTGATATCGGCCATTCGGAACCATGACTTGGAAGCGGTGTGCACCTTGCTCGACCAAGGGGTTGATGTAAATGCCCGGGATCAGAACGATCCATTACTGCATTATGCCGTACGGGCAGGTCAGAGTGATATTGTCGAAGTTCTGTTGGGTCAAGGTGCTGACCCCAATGCCCCGGACAACAAAGGCTACTGTCCGCTATGGCCTGCGGTCAGGAATGGACATGCTGAAATCGTCCAGCTGCTGCTGCAAGGTGGTGCCAGTCTGTATCATTCCGGTTACTTTGACCGTCCGCTGCTATTGTCCTGGGCAATTGACAGTGGTTGTCAAATGACGGCCACCCTTCTGGCCAACGGCGTGGAACCAAATGATCCCAAAGGTATGATCTTTCCGTTGTCTATTGCGGTACGCCTGGGTCGCTCGAAGGTGGTCAAGCTCCTGCTGGACAATGGGGCCAAGCCAAATGCCTGTGATTCTGAGGGCTTCAAAGTTCTTCATCAAGAGCTGAAAGGTAAGCTGGGTGATGTGCATTCTTCAAAGGAAGTAGACATCGTCACCATTTTGCTGGCCAACCACTTTGATCCATTTGGCCATCGATCGGCTCTTCCAAATAACGGTAATAATCACCATAAGCCCGATCTGAGCCTGCTCCATCTGGCTGAGAAGCACCGGCATACCAAAGTTGCCAACATCCTCAGAAATTATACGCTGGTACCTTATCAACCGGCGTCGTTACAGTGTTGGGCCCGTGCATCTATCCGCTCCCGACTGGTTCAGAACCAGGCTAACCTGGCGCAAACCCTTTCCGCCGATTCCAGTTGCCTGCCGCTGCACCCGGACCTGAAAGCTTTTGTGTTCCAACCGTTATCCTTTTAGGAGCTGTCCTGAAATA
>NZ_JAHHPO010000799.1 GCF_024606365.1 Endozoicomonas sp. ONNA2 | reverse complement strand
TCGCTACGGGGACGCTCAGTCGGGCGCTATTCTCGGACGGCCTCCCAGGGTTTTGCGGGAAATTCCAACGAAGATCCGGTTGTTCAAAATGGCTGCGCAGTTCATATTCAGAAGGTGGAATTGGTACTAAGGCAACTCTCGGGGAGCCGGTTATTCTTCTTCACCAAAGCGGTCATCAATCAATTCGCACAGGGCAAGACAGGCGGCCTCTTCATCATGGCCATCACAATGGAGTTCAAGCTCCGAACCCTGTCCGGCCGCCAGCATCATGACTGCCATGATACTCTTGCCATCGACCTTGCGGCCATTGAACCCGATTTCAATCTCACTGGCAAACGCCGATGATGTGGAAACAAACTTGGATGCTGCCCGGGCATGCAGGCCCAATTTGTTAATGATTGTTTTTCGATAGGTAATCATTATTCGTGAAGCTCTCTGTGTCTGACCTGAACCCGTTCCAGTTTATTGGTGAACAGGGTACCCAGTGTTTTACCAATATAGACTGAGCGGTGCTGCCCTCCAGTGCAGCCAATGGCAATCGTCATATAACTGCGTTGGGCTGACTCAAAGCGTGGTAGCCATTTTTCGATAAAGACACGGATATCATCAATCATTTCGATGACCCGGGGCTGATCCTTCAGGAAGTCGATGACCGGCTGATCCAGGCCTGTGTACGCCCTCAGGGATTCATCCCAGAAAGGGTTGGGCAGGCAGCGGACATCAAAGATAAAGTCAGCGTCGGCAGGAATGCCGTTTTTAAAGCCAAACGATTGAAAAAGTACCGTCATACTACTTTTTTGATCAGCGCAGAACGCCTGCTTGATCATATCCCGCATCTCATGAACGGAGAGTGATGTGGTGTCGATTATCAGGTCAGCCGCGGTCAGCACGGGCATGAGCAGTTTTTTTTCAGAGGCTATGGCTTCGGTGAGTGATGTCTGGTCATCACTTAATGGGTGCTTTCTGCGTGTGGCACTATAACGGCTGACCAGCTTTTCGCTGTCGGTGTCCAGATACAGTACCTGACAATCGATACCCTTATGCCGAAGGGAGTTTAGCAGCTCAGGGAAGTTATCCAAAGTTCCGGGAAGGTTTCTGACATCAATACTGACTGCCATTGTGGGGGGGGTTGAATGATGGCCTTTCAAGGTGTCTGGCAATTGGTTCAGCATGCTGGTCGGAAGATTGTCGACACAATAAAAACCCTCATCCTCAAGGGTGTGCAGAGCTGAACTTTTTCCAGAACCGGATCGCCCACTGATGATGATAAGTTTCATAGCTGTCCTTTAAGCTTTGGCAAGTAGTTAACCTACTAACTAATTGTGCAGACCATTTCTCTTTATGCAGACCATTTTTCTATTAAAGCAACTTTTAATCAATAAGCCCACTGAATAATTGAGCGCAGAATAAAAATAGCGGAATGAAATTATTTGTTTTTTTATGGTTATCAGATGTCTCTAAAGCAATAGCCTCTGAAGCAATAAATAGTTGGCAAATGGAATCATATTTTCTGGCCAAGTGGACAGTTACTATGCAAGGCCCAACGTAGTGAGCATAGCCTTAGCTATGTGACCGGAGTTGCAACGCAGCAGAGTGACTGGCCAC
>NZ_JAHHPO010000798.1 GCF_024606365.1 Endozoicomonas sp. ONNA2 | reverse complement strand
TTCAATACCTTTTTACCGGCAATTTGCAACGTATGTGGTTTCTGGTGCAATTACTGAAAGCGGTCGCACTGGATAAAAATTCAGACAACATGACGATCAGTTGCAATGCCGTAGCGGGAGAAATAATTATTGAATGCTCCCGAATGACTTCAACGGAAACCATACAGGATGCCTTTAAAAAACTGATAAACGTGTTGCATGCAATTTATAATCTGGATATCCACTTTGGTAACAGAGACATTTTTGAAAAAGAACAGTGGAATTTTACCCTGCTGGAACAACGACTGTTTAGCAATACTGAGACAGAAGCCGATAGGTTCACCTTTCAAAACTGCCTTTTCTCAATGGTTTATAGTGTCGCATATGACCTTAAACCCGATTGTTACCAGTTATTCGGTACCCACCACCAACAATTCATTGATCATATTCGACGGTTAGCGAAATCGAAAAGCAACCTTCGAAAAACATTAATGAGTGATGAGATCGATAAAGACACCCGCCGGATACTCTTCCATCATCTTTTATTGTTATATCCCGACAACGCTGTTCGATTGATTGATGATGTGTACGATCACTTGAAAGGTAAATACTTTGTTATAAAACCAGCATTTCGCTACAGCCCGGAATTTTATGTTCCACCAGGGCAGCCTACACCGGATCATAAAGAAAAGGTCAACAATGCCCTGTTGATCCATGGTCTGAAATATGCCAGCAAACGGGTACGAAATGATAAAGACGTTGTCTTGCCCGCCATTGCAAAACACCCGGATGACCTGAAACTAGCCAGTAAACAACTGAAGAATGATCAAGATGTCGTCATGGCCTCAGTGAGTCAAAATGGTTATTGCCTGTCCTATGCCAGCCCGGAACTTCAGGATAATGATATGGTGGTGAAGACCGCTTTGGCACAGTGTGCTTATGCCCTGCAGTATGCCAGTGAACGATTCCGAAGTGATAAAGGCATTATTCAAACCATGATTGCGGATGATATAAGTAACTTGCAATATGCCAGTAAAAAGGTATTGAAAGATCGCGAGTATTTGTTGAACTTGATTGAACATTATCCTGGTGCTTTCACGTGTGCCGCTGATTGCCTGCGACATGATAAGGATTTTATCAGGTCAGCCATTCAAAGAAACCACAATGTGGTTGACCATATACCCAGGCATGATCTCGACTCCGGGGAAGAAATTATGGATATACCAATCAATGGGTGATACAGAAAGACGGCTAAGTTCCAGTTGATAGTTGAAAGCCAAAATCGCAGGGTATTATTTTGAGAATTAGCCACTAAATAAC
>NZ_JAHHPO010000797.1 GCF_024606365.1 Endozoicomonas sp. ONNA2 | reverse complement strand
CAATTTGCAGAAATTAATATTTGAAAAATAAGATGTCATTCATTGCTGTGGGCGCTATTCTCGGACAGCCTCCTGGCAGATTTTAATTGGTTAATTATTATGACTATAAAAGCGTTTGCATCATCAACCGATGTGGCTCCCAAAAAAGAGACGCTTGAAGTGCTGGCAGACGGCGTTTATGCCTTTACTGCTGAGGGGGATCCTAATGTCGGGGCCATTGAGGCAGAGGACTTCCTTATTGCCTTTGAAGCTCGGGCAACACCAGGGGCTGCGTCTGACTGGCTACAGGAACTCAGAAGGCATACAACAAAGCCAGTGAAGTATCTGGTTTTGTCTCACTACCATGCCGTTCGTGTACTTGGTGCATCCGCCTTCGCTGCCGAATCGATTATTAGCCATGAGAACACCCGGTTCCTGATAAAAGAGCGCGGTATGGATGACTGGGACAGTGAGTTTCGCCGAATGCCCCGGCTGTTCCGCGAACCCGAGGGAATCCCCGGGCTGACCCATCCTGATATTGTGTTTAACGATCGATTGGCAATCCCACTGGGTGGGCATCGGGGAAGCCTGGTGCTTGAATACTGTGGACGGGGCCATACGGCCGGAGATATCTGCGCCTGGCTGCCCAGGCACAATATTCTGTTTACCGGAGATCTGGTCGAGGCACAGGCTGCTCTCTATACCGGTGATGCCTTTCATTTTGACTGGTCCACCACCACGCTGGATAAGGTCAAGGCTTATGGTGCTGAAACGTTGGTGGGTGGTCGGGGTGCCGTTGTGCATGGTCGGGATCAGGTTGATGCCGCCATCGAGCAAAGCCGTACTTTCCTCAAGACCATGATTGATCAGGTAGGCACCGTTTATAAAAACGGGGGAACGTTAACAGCAGCCTTTGCCGCATCCCATCAAAGCCTGTCTCCCCGCTATGGTGGCTGGCCCATTTTTGAGCACTGCCTGCCATTTGATGTTCAGCGCCTGTGGGATGAGTTTGATGGTATTGACTGGCCGAGAATCTGGACTGCAGAGCGGGATCAGGCAGTTTGGGAGCAACTGCAGGGCTGATATTGAATTGTGGTGGGATTGAAATATTTAACCTGCAAATAAACGACGGATTTATGATCCCTGGTTTGTATACTTACTGACTGGCCATGAAAATTTATATATGACTTGACTCTCCGAAGTGAAATCCGTTTAATACGCCTCGCACATGATTTTCGTTGTAGACAGACTTGTTGCCTGATAGCGCCTGGGTAGCTCAGTTGGTAGAGCAGCGGACTGAAAATCCGCGTGTCGGTGGTTCGATTCCGCCCCCAGGCACCATACAGAAAAGCCTTGGGTGTTTGCTCAAGGCTCTTTCGATCTGATCAAAAGTATCAGTTTCTATCAGGTTTTGGAGAACCTCACTTCAAGATAGTCAGATGCCTCTGATGAAATCACGCTTTGTCGAAATGTGGGCTGAAATTTTGTCGAGCAGAAGTTCTGTTTTCACCACTGGGAGGGCGCAAAAACAGAGCTTGGCATAGGCTGAATTCTCGGACAGCCTCCTGGCCAGAAATATACGATTCCATTTAGCCAAGTACTTATAATATCAGGCTGAATTGCCTGAATCCCCCAAAAAAGCCCAACACAGGCTTGTCCGGCTTTTTTGACACCAAACTGCAATCGTCGTATAAGACGTTTGCAAGGCTTGTCAGGGCAATTTGCCCACAACTGTTACTTGCGAAGTTGTTTCGCATTGGCAAACAAATCAGCAAAAGTACCCCCTGAATCCTGCTTCTTGCCACGGGTCTGACTGGCTTTCTGTGGTCGACCTGCAGGCTTTTCTGTTCTGGCCTGTCGTGGCTGCTGGCGAGCTTCTGCACGCTCTTCGGCCTTATCCGACAGCCGCATGGAGAGCCCGATACGCTTACGGGCAACGTCCACCTCCATGACTTTGACCTTAACGATATCGCCCGCTTTTACCACTTCACGGGGATCCTTCACGAAGTTTTCAGACAGTGCAGAGATATGCACCAGGCCATCCTGATGGACACCAACATCCACAAACGCGCCAAAGTTTGTCACGTTGGTGACCACGCCTTCCAGTTCCATATTCAGCTTCAGATCACGGATATCTTCAATGCCATCCTTGAATTCGGCGGCTTTGAAGTCCGGACGTGGGTCACGGCCGGGCTTGTCCAGTTCACTGATAATATCCGTAACGGTTGGCAGACCAAAGGTTTCGTCGGTAAATTCCGCCGCATTCAGCCCCTTCAGGAAGGCAGTATCGCCGATCAGGGCCCGCACATCCCGGCTTGACTGGCTGGCAATCTTCTCTACCACCGGATACGCCTCAGGGTGCACAGCAGAACTGTCCAGGGGGTTATCACCATTCATCACTCTCAGGAAGCCTGCGGCCTGTTCAAAGGTTTTGGCACCAAACCGGGCCACCTTCTGCAGGTCCTTACGAGTTCTGAAGGCGCCATTGTCATTGCGATAGGCAACGATGTTATCTGCCAGAGTGCGATTGAGGCCTGACACGCGGGCCAGCAGGGCGCTGGACGCGGTATTAAGGTCAACCCCTACCGCGTTGACACAGTCCTCAACCACCGCTTCCAGGGAGCGGGACAGATTGATCTGGCTGACATCATGCTGGTACTGGCCAACACCGATGGATTTCGGCTCAATCTTCACCAGTTCGGCCAGAGGGTCCTGTAAACGACGGGCGATGGATACGGCACCACGAATGGAAACATCCAGATCCGGGAATTCACGGGCGGCCAGTTCAGAGGCCGAGTACACAGACGCACCGGCTTCACTGACCACAATTTTGGTCAGGCCCAGTTTTGGATAACTGCGCATCAGCTCAGCCGCCAGACGGTCCGTTTCACGGGATGCCGTGCCATTACCGATACTAACCAGCTCAACCTGATGGGTCAGACAGAGGGTGGCCAGAGTGCCAAGGGCTTCCTTCCATTTCTTCTGGGGAGCGTGGGGATAAATAGTCGTATGCTCAACCAGCTTCCCCGTGCCATCCACCACGGCAACCTTCACGCCGGTTCTCAGGCCAGGATCCAGACCCAGGGTTGGCCTGAGGCCAGCAGGTGCCGCCAGCAGCAAATCTTTCAGGTTCTTGGCAAAAACCTTGATGGCTTCATCTTCCGAGTTTTCCCGTATGCGGGTCATTAACTCGGTTTCCAACTGGGACAGCAGCTTAACCCGCCAGGTCCAGCGCACCACATCCTTCAGCCAGTCATCCGCCGCGCGGCCTTTGTGCTCAACCTGCCAGAAATCAGCCACCAGTTTCTCACAGGGGTGGGTTGCACGACGGTCTTCCGGTTCATTGGCCAGGCGGATATTAGCCTGCAATACCCCTTCATTCCGGCCACGGAAGATGGCCAGCGCCCGATGGGACGGAACACTGTTCAGTGGCTCATCATGCTCAAAATAATCCCGGAACTTGGCACCTTCTTCCTCTTTACCCTCAACCCCGCGACTGCTCAGGATACCTTCATTCCAGAGCAGCTCACGCAGCTGCCCAAGCAGCTCGGCATCCTCACTGAAACGCTCCATCAGGATATAGCGGGCACCTTCCAGGGCCGCCTTGATATCCGCCACCCCCTTATCGGCGTCGACAAAAGCAGCGGCTTCTGCGTCAGGATCTTTTTCCGGCGTATCGAACAGCAAGTTGGCCAGAGGCTCAAGGCCTGCCTCACGGGCAATCTGGGCCTTGGTACGACGTTTCGGTTTGTAGGGGAGGTAAAGGTCTTCCAGGCGGGTTTTGGTATCGGCAGAGCGGATATCTTTTTCCAGTTCCGGCGTCAGCTTATCCTGTTCGGTAATGCTCTTCAGAATGGCTTCACGGCGCTCTTCCAGTTCCCGCAGAT
>NZ_JAHHPO010000072.1 GCF_024606365.1 Endozoicomonas sp. ONNA2 | reverse complement strand
TCCTAGCCGCGAATAATACTATTTTCCCGGATTTCTTCACCTATTGTGGTATCAGGACCATGTCCGGTGACCACAGTGGCTTCTTCGTCCAGCGTATAGAGTCGTTGTTTGATCGATCGTTCAATCGCTTTGTAGTCGCCACCCCACAAGTCGGTTCGTCCAATGGACCGGCGGAACAGCGTATCCCCGGCGATCAGAAGCTTTGGCCTGGCAAACCAGAAGCACATGGAACCAGGCGTATGCCCCGGAGTGTGCATGGCCACACCTTCACAGCATGGCAGCTCTTCATCATCGGTTAACCAGTGATCCGGATCCGGAACCGGGCGGTAAGGAACACCAAACATACGGCATTGCATTTCCAGGTTATCCCAGAGGAATTTATCCTCCTCATGGAGATGAATTGGCGCACCGGTCTGTTTTTTGATATCGCCGCTGGCCAGGAAATGGTCCAGATGAGCATGGGTATGGATAAGAGCGACAACCTGTAAATCCAGCGCCCAAAGCTTCGCCATAATAATGTCAGGATCACCACCGGGGTCTACGACAAATGCCTTACGGGTGAGCGGATCACCAATAATGGTACAGTTACATTGCAGGGGTCCAACAGGGAAAGACTGTCGGAAAATGGCGGGTTGATTTGTCATTTGAGCTTCACAGTAGTTTGCTATGTTCAACCAGGATTCTAATATTATTTTTCTGCCGGGTCTTTCCCTGTCTATACAGTGGGCTACACAATAATCACGGTAGTCCGAAAGATCTGAATTCCAGACAGGCAAAAATCCACCAGGTGAAAAGATTCCTTGAACAACGATTTGCTGTAGCAATGAGATTCGTCGAAAAACATCAAAATCATGTGATTGATTCTTGGCCATGGATGAACACAAGGCACCACCAATACCAAAAAGGTCATCGATAAAACGGTCTGCCTCCCTGAAGTCTGATTTTCTGCATCAGGGCTACATTGACATTAACAAGGCCAGCAGAACCCACTCGCAGAAATGCTTTCTGACCGGGATAGGGAAAATTCCATTCTTGAATGTACTCATCAGCATCATCGGAATCCTCTGTGGAAAAGCCCTCAGGGACCAGAGAGCTTTTGGGGTAGATCCATTCTTTTTTGTTCATCCCTGGCTCAGCTACAGACAGCGAAAGATGGATTCGTCTCAACACGTTACTACTTCCTCAGTAATTCAGCAGGCGTCACTTTATGGAGTCATTCGTGTGCGGCTGCACTGGCCTTTGAGGTAGGTAGTGTAGTCAAAAAAAAACTGGTCATAAGTACCAAAAAATATTCCCCGGACAATGAATGGCTGAAGCCATTAAAAACATTGTTAAAAAATTGAACAAGATCAGAACCGACTTATCCCCACCAACACGCCAAGACAGCCCATTTGACACTCCCCGCCAGGGAGTGTCAGGTTTTACCCTTTAACCCGGTTTATCCAGTGCAACAGTTCAGAAGTAGCGTAGACTGCCTCTACGCCTTTGTTCATGTGATCATCACCGGCTCTTTTTTTCGCGTCCGCAATGCTGTCCACCCCGAACGCCAGGAT
>NZ_JAHHPO010000796.1 GCF_024606365.1 Endozoicomonas sp. ONNA2 | reverse complement strand
TGGGCAGCGCAAATCCGGTGACCTGATGAGCGGTTGAAATCAGGGGTATCAAAAACAGATTGGTGCTGCTGATCCATTGTAAAGGTGACTTTTGGCAAATCAGTGGTGCATTTATTACTTGCTTTGGAAAGGTATAAGTCGGGGCATCCAATGATTCAATGAAGCTGAGTTTCTCTTCCATTGAGACACTGGAAGAAGTTAAATACATCAACTGAATATTCGTAGGCACATAGGGTGTTTTGTTATTCCGGATTAATTCGAACAACATGAGTTCCTCGCCTAAGTCTTCCGGTTCGATCGTCCTTTTTGGGGCTGATGCCTGTAGGCAACGCTCTGTGGCACTCAGTTTTTTCGGTGGAATATAACGTAATATCGACAAATCTTTGTTCAAGGCCGCATCAAATATGGCTCTGATTTTTGCATCATTGGGGACATCCGGCAGTGCATCGGGTGACAGGCAAAGGGCTAACGAATACAGCTCAATGGCTTTATCATAGGCCACATAATTGTTCAGGTTTTTACCACTGGTAAAAGCGAGAGGTGAAAACCTGTGCTTATTGCTGGTAATGACTGAAGCGAGAAATTCAAAGGTTATTAATCGCTCTGGCACATATTTTAAGGTAAACATCCCACAAATACATGCAGTACGGTAAATCTCCGTCTGTTGTGCTTCCGTTAAAAATTCAGGAAGTTTCCCGGAGCATTGGCCACCTCGGGCGGCTGCCAGACATATCTCGTATGTTTTGACCGCTTCAGGGATGAATTCGAAAGCCATGGCATTATTCTCCACAGCTAGCTGGCATAATGGTGCGGTTTTCAGCTGTTCAGGAACATACTCTAATGCCAACCCATTACGTCGACAGGCTACCTCACAAAGTTCTGCTGTTTTTTTATGGTCCGGGCAATATTGCAAAGAACCAAAATGTTCGATTGCAATGGTTAATAAATGGTCATTAATGGGTTTGTTTTTTGGGTAATGTTTCAGCGCCGAGGGGTCTATTTTGCAGGCAATTTCAAAACGGCAATCAGTTCTTTCATCCAGCGGAATATCTAGCATAACCTCACCGGATGTTTTCAGGAGCCGGTCAAGGAAACCATTATTCAGCCATTGTCTTTTTATTTTATCGGGGATAAATTCAAGTGTATCAATATTTTCCAGTGCCAAAGCTCGACACAATGCATCGGTTTTCATTACCTCAGGTATATAATTACAGTTTGCGTAATTATCCCTGCATGCCACAACACACAACTCTGGCGTTAATTTTTCTTCTGGAACTCGATGAAAATATGAAGGATTTGTTTTAACTATTAACAGGTAATCTTGGGAATCCAGCTGATCCAGGTCGACATTGGGGGGAAACTGCCCGAAATATTGGATAAATGGTTTATAGTCACTGAGCGGCAATGGCTGCTGTTTGTCTGCGCACTGGACAACGCTTAGCAACAACGCTTTTAACTCATGACCAAGATTGCCTTGTGGCAAGTCAAAGGTGGCAGCAGGGCAGGCTTGCACACGTGACCATGGCAAAGGGGTTTCAGCATCGGCAGAAGTATAAGGCATATTTCTGACAGGTAAACCGCCCTCGTCATACCCCCCTGAATCCTTTTTAACAAAGTAGTTACCCCAGGGTTGACCTGATGAATCACTGTTTGGTTCAGGATGATATTCCCGGGCATCTTTCGGGTTTTTATCGATAGTTGTGCTGCCTGCAATATTCATTTTACTGACTTATTTTGAATCCTGTTGTTAATATTGTAATTTTGACTATTAAATCAGTAATAAGTTCCCGACAGATTCCTGTTGCAGAAAAATGCCAAAACCCACCATCTGAGGTTGTCGCGAAAGCCTGAAAAATTAAAGCCCAGCAAATGATCAAGGCCTGCCCGGATGGTTCAGCCGCTCCAATAGAGCAGCACATATTTTGGTCAACCCATTCATAAGTGTTACCAGTGGCATTGTGGTGCTATAGCCCCCAAGATTTAACCGGCCGTTAATTATATTTAGAAAATGATGGGTTTTTAAAAACGTGTAAGCACCAACGGGATAGAGCGCTTCACAGAGGTGTTCATCTTTGGCTATGTGATTCTGGTAACAGTCGGCCGGGTCATAGTCGCCTTTTGGAAGCTGAGTAAATCCAGGCTCTCCTGGCTGCAGTGCCGTCCAGTAGAGTACCTCCTGCGCTACCCGGGCAAGCCATGCCCGGTATTCATGACCCAGGAGGGATTGGAGTTGATTAAGTGTACCAGACGCAGGCATGAGTCCCGACAGGAATGCGTTGCAGGCGGATTCAACAAATGTGGCCGTTTCCCTGAGCGCCTGCGGGTTTTT
>NZ_JAHHPO010000795.1 GCF_024606365.1 Endozoicomonas sp. ONNA2 | reverse complement strand
GGCCAGGCAAAAGGTTTGCCAGCCGGTGATGATGGGGATAAAAACCGAGAGATTAATCACCTTTTGTCGTGAAAAATATTCTCACGCACCATGGGCATTTGTCTGGTCGTCTGATGGTGTGTGGGAAGCGGATTCACTGTCGTCAAAAAACAGCGAAAGCCAATATTCTTTGCTTGATATTCGAAGGGTACTGGCCGATATTTCCTTGTTGTGAATTCAGTAACGCCCTGGCAGGTTGCGGGTTCATTAGCGCAATATCGAACACGTTAACAGATTCTGTAAACTACTTATTGGCGCAAGGGAATAGTCACTGTAGTCTGTGATGCTTTTTATCATTAATTCAATAGAGCAGGATAATCAATTTGATTTCGACAGCCAACATCACCATGCAGTTCGGTGACAAACCCTTGTTTGAGGATATATCCGTCAAGTTTGGCGAGGGTAACCGTTACGGACTCATTGGTGCCAACGGTTGTGGTAAATCAACGTTCATGAAAATCCTGGGTGGGGAGCTGGAACCAACGGCTGGCACAGTCAGCAAAGACCCCCATGAACGTATGGCCAAACTGAGTCAGGATCAGTTTGCCTATGAGAACTATACGGTCATCGACACGGTGATTATGGGGCATGCCGAACTCTGGAAAGTAAAAGCCGAACGGGACGCTATTTATGCCAAAGCTGAAATGACAGAAGAAGAAGGTATGCGGGTTGCCGACCTTGAAGTTCAGTTTGGTGAGATGGATGGCTACTCTGCCGAAGCCCGTGCGGGCGAACTGCTGCTGGGGCTGGATATTCCCATTGAACAGCATTATGGGCTAATGAGTGCTGTTGCGCCGGGCTGGAAGCTGCGTGTGCTGCTGGCCCAGGTGCTGTTTGCCGACCCCGAAATCATGCTGTTGGACGAACCCACCAATAACCTGGATATTAATGCCATCCGCTGGCTGGAAGAGATCCTGAAACAGCGTGACTGCACCATGATCATTATCTCCCACGACCGTCACTTCCTGAACAGTGTCTGCACCCATATGGCAGACCTGGATTACGGCAAGCTGCAGGTAATGCCCGGTAATTACGATGAGTATATGACTGCAGCCACCGCTGCCCGGGAGCGCCTGCAGGCCGATAATGCCCGCAAGAAAGCCCAGATTGCCGAGCTGCAGTCCTTTGTCAGCCGCTTTTCTGCCAACGCCTCCAAAGCACGACAGGCGACTTCCAGAGCCCGGCAGATTGATAAGATTCAGCTGGCAGAAATCAAACCTTCCAGCCGCCAGAGTCCGTTTATTCGCTTTGAGCAGGACAAGAAACTGTTCCGCAATGCGCTGGTGGTGGAAAAGCTGAGCCAGGGCTACGAAGAGGATCTTTTCAGCCAGGTAAACCTGATGGTTGAAGTGGGTGAGCGCATTGCCATTATTGGCCAGAACGGTGTCGGTAAAACCACATTGCTACACACATTGGCAGGCAGGATGGCACCGCGTACGGGAACTATTCAGTGGTCAGAAAATGCCAATATTGGTTACTACGCCCAGAATCACAGCGCTGATTTTGAGATGGATATGAATCTGTTCGACTGGATGAGCCAGTGGCTTAATGAAGGCGACGATGAGCAGGTGATTCGTGGCGTGTTGGGCCGGATGCTGTTCTCCCAGGGCGATCTGAAGAAATCCGTACGGGTCATTTCCGGTGGTGAGCAGGGGCGCATGCTGTTTGGTAAACTGATCCAGCAACGGCCTAACATTCTGTTGATGGATGAGCCAACCAACCATATGGATATGGAGTCCATTGAGTCGCTGAACCTGGCGCTGGAAAACTACAAAGGCACCCTGATTTTTGTCTCCCATGACCGTCAGTTTGTCTCATCGCTGGCCACCCGGATCATCGAAATCAGGGATACCGGTATTGTCGACTTCCACGGTAGTTATGATGATTACCTGCGCAGTCAGGGAATTCAGTAGGGAGCCAGGAGGCTGTCCGGGAATAGCGCCCGTCCAGGCGACCCCGTAGCGAGGACAGCCCCTGCAGGAGAATAATAGTGCAACACAGTCAATGGTTGATAACCAATGGGCAGTGATAGGCCGGGTGCCTGGATACACTGACCTCAATATCGAACACTTGTCCAATAGTTTCCGGGGTCAACACCTGACAGGGTCCGCCTTGTGCAGCTATCCGGCCATTGCTGAGGATCACAATTCGGTCAGAATACCGAGCTGCCAGATTCAGGTCGTGCATGATAACCATAACGCCGATACCCTGATCCGCTTCCTGTCTGACCATTTTCAGGGTCAGCTGCTGATGGGCCGGGTCCAGTGCCGATGTGGGTTCATCAAGCAACAGGTAACGTTGGCCATAGGGGGTTTCATCCCGGATCTGAGCCAGTACCCGTGCCATATGCACACGCTGGCGTTCACCACCGGAAAGGGTGGTGTAATGTCGGTCCTTCAGGTGTAAGGAATTGTCTAAAAACAACTTTCCTAATATGGACGGTATTACACAAAAAA
>NZ_JAHHPO010000794.1 GCF_024606365.1 Endozoicomonas sp. ONNA2 | reverse complement strand
CTTGTGTGCTGCCCAGACGGCGGCAGCCGCGGCACCCGGTTAGGTATTCCCATTGAGGATTACCGGAGCACAGGTGCCATCTGGGTACTAAGGGCTTGCGTCTTGACACCCTTTTTAAGCCACAACACCAGTTATGCTGAGTATTATCAGCAATTTTTGCGAACCATGATGAGAGTGATTGGGGAAGTGGCTAATTAGACCAGGAGGCTGCCCGAGAATAGGGCCTGTAGCGAGAAATTGAAGTTAAAAATTTTTCGTAAATCTCGCTACGGACGCTTAAGTCCGATAGGCTCCCAGTGCATTTTGTACTACAGATGTCTGTATCCGAAATGAAGGATTTTATTCGATATACAATTCTGTATTGGGTGTTCCTCCCTGCGTAATACCCGCTTCCATAGTTAATGATTAATTTTCGAGGTTCCTGTGCAGTCACTTTTTACCAGACAAAACCTGCTTGACAAACAAATACTTCTTCTCTGCCTTATGGTACTATCCTCTACTGGTTGTGTCACAAAAGACAATCAGCAAAATAACTTAACTCAACCTCCCCCTGAAGCGATGATCAATGAAGTCATCCAGCCTGTTGATAATAATTTACCAGGCCAATCATTGGTGAGTGGTTCACAGTCCAATCTTACTCAATATCCGCCCAAAGAGATTTTGAAGGAAATCCTGCAACCTGTTAAAGGCCAACTGTACAAAAAGCCATTGACGAAAGAGCAGCAGCAAGTGGTGAACCGGGCAAAAGTTGAGAAACTCAATGGCTGGATTCATATAGGCATCACGGGTAAGCCACTTGAACGCGGCTTTCAATATGGCTATCTGGTTGCCCCGGACTTTAAACAGGCATGGACAAATACCTGGATCATGACATACCTGACAACGGGTGTACCCTATCGTTCCTGGAAAAAGGCCGCTATCGAACAAACCCGCGACAAGATACCGGATGAATTACAACTTGAAATGGCCGGAATTGCACAAGGCTTAACCGCCGCAGGTTTAAATATCTCAGTTGACGATATCATCGCATGGAATGACTGGATTGAGCTGACTGGTTACTGGTGGCCTTCTGTCGGTATGCAGAATTACACTCAATGGGTTGATCCGGGGCTTATTAATACCTCGCCATTTCCTAACCCGTACACAACCCCGGCAGGACATAAGGTAAGTGGCAAAAGCAATGAAGGGCCAGATATCACAGGTGCCAAGGGCAATTGCAGTGCCTTTGTTG
>NZ_JAHHPO010000793.1 GCF_024606365.1 Endozoicomonas sp. ONNA2 | reverse complement strand
GACTCCGCTCAGGATGAACGCAGACCGAGTTTAAAATGTCGGAATTATTTAAGGACAATTCCATAGCTGGTAAATAGCAGCCAATCGCATCGCTGATCCGGGTGATGGGTCGCAGGGCTAACTCTGTGCCCCTTAACCCATTCTGATAGCCCTGGTACCACTGATAGATGGCATACAGCATAATGCCGCCGGTGAGAATTCCCGCTGCTAACCCCCCGGCCAGGGCAGGCAATGGAATGCCTGCATCCACTTCGTCAGTGTTAAGAAAGGATGAAGTATCACCGTTATCGGTTGCGTTGACCAATGAAGAAGCCGGTGAGCTGGCCGACTGTGAATTTGACAAATTCGCCGATAACGATGTTTTTGCGTTCGGGGAATCAGGACTGCCTGTGGTCGTCCGGGTTACCGTGCTTTTACCCGGCGTTTCCAGAGGCGGACATAATACGTCAGCTGCTATATGATTACCGCCAGCTGTAGTGGTAGTGAGCAGGCCGGGGGAAGCATCAGGGCTTTCCTTCGGGCAGTTTGCCGCAGCGCAATCTGTATTTTCCCGCCTGGTTATACCATCAGCCGCACTGGTCAGATTGGTATTAAAAGCAAAGATCCGAGAAATTCCATCAGCAGTGTTGCTCACGGCTATGCCTGCCCGAAAGCCCCGGATAACGCTGTTGCAGACAGTGGTATTGCTGATGGTTGTGCACCCCTGTTTTTTATAGCCGACGCCCACTGCGGCATAACCTGTTCTTTCGCTAGCCGATATCCAACAATTAATAGCGGTTGTCTGACTGATCAGTGTGTTACCGGAGTGTTTACATTCAGCCACAGCAATCGCTGCACCAGTGACAAAGCATTGCTGTTGCCTGGCTGCGATGATTATATTTTTGGCTGTGGTGTTACGAATCAGGCAATCATCGGCAAAGGCTGTGGCAACGGCTACGAAACCTTTGGCAGATAATTCAGAATGTTCGGCCAGTGTATTTTCGATCCTGCTTGAATAACACTGTGCTGTTACGATTCCGGTATATGATGAATGTTGCTCCCAACCCTGAGCCCTTTCGGATTCAAGGTGGTTATTGATAGCGATGGTATCGCGAATACTGCATTGATACGCGTTGGCAACAATTACTGCAACACTTGGGTAAATTGTATCGTCTCTTGGCACACGTATGGTGTTATTGATGGCACGGGTACCCATGATAGTTGTTCTTAACGCCTGCCCTGCGACACCTCCTGCAAGGACAACTATCGTGTTGGCTACCAGGTGGTTATTGGTTAGGCTCAAGTTCCTGACAGTGAATCTGTCAGGCATTTCCCTGCCCGGAATCCCAACCATTTTCCCCGCCATCAGGCCAGCGATCATAAGATGACTGTTGCTGTAGGTGTTACCTGTTGTGATCCGACAATTGTCAATCACGTTGCTGTCTATAGAGATAGATCCAAAAGCATATCCGATCAATATCCCTACATTGGCAGGGCGGGTAGCAGCTATATCTGCGCTCACATTCGAGTGCCTGACCCGGTTACCTGCCAGTGTCAGGTTGCCCCGGGCATGCCCCGCCAGCATTCCGAACCGAACTACATTATAGATATAGGCATCATCGGCTTGCTGCAACTTGAAACAAGAATGTTCCACGGTGATGTTTTTCAACAGCGCGTGTCCCCTGGCTTCACAGGTAACAACGCCCTTATTACCGGCAAAACGCCGGTCATTTATAGTCACATCGGCTTTTTCGACCACCAGGTCACGGACTATTCCACTATCTTCAACCCGTAAGAAGAGGCAGTTATTCAGGTTGCTGATGCTCTTGCCGTTACCGTTGTACTCACCAGTGAAGTACGGGATGGGTGAGTGGTTACCGGCATCAATATCAGTGGTCTGTATATATTTACCATCAGGTGGATAGCATGGATGCTCCCCGCCGATTTTAGCCAGGTCAGCCACACTCTGAACCGGCATCGGCTCGCTCCTGCAGCCAGGCGGAGTGGTTGAGGCAGCAGTGCCGGGCGGTTCGGTTTCAGGGTTGCGGTCTTGCGGTGTCTGGCCCCCGCAACCCGGCAGGCTGGCCAGCGCCAGACAGGCCATGGCCACCTGGTTAATGGTATTGAAATAGCTGTTGGCGGGTATGGCTTTCTGGGCCAGACGCAGGGCCAGCTCTTTGGGTTGAATCTTCAGTTGTATCCACGGACTATCGGGCTGGTCCGGCCGTTGCCCGGGGTCAAAGCCAGGATGAAAGGATTTAACCGCTGTTTTAGTGACATTCCAGAAACCTGGCCAGCCCGAACCCAGCCCCTGGCCGTTATCCGTGGCAGTCGATTCTGACGGTGGCATCATGGTTACGCAGGCAGTAAGTACAGGTGGCATTTCAGGGCTTCCGGGTTTGCAGGGCTGGAAAGACAATTGTAGTTACAAATAGGATGTTTGCAGTTTGTCTTGGCAGCGCCGGGATGACTGAGAGTGCGTGGAATGTTCCGGGCTGACAGCATTGGCCGCCTGGGGGATATCAGAGCTGTTGGAGAATCTGCTCAACGCTGTCGGCCCCATCACCAAAGCGCATACGGGTGTTCTGGCGGAAGAGCCGTGGGTTTTGCACACCCTCCCGCATAGCCGGGATGGGTGAACGCTTTTCAGCATTTATCCGCATCAATCGCTGGCAGGCTGCCGGTTCAGGTTTCATGGTCAAACATCCATCGGCTGCAAGGAAACCAGTTCCATGCTATCCGCTTTTTTCCCCATAGCGGGTGCCTGGCAGCAAATTGCGTCGCTGATCCGGGTGATGGGTCGCAGGGCTAATTTTGCCCCCCTTAACCCTCGCCGATAGCCCTGGTACCACTGGTAAATGGCATACAGGATAAAGCCGCCGGTGAGAATGCCCGCTGCTCCCCCTCCGGCCATGGCAGGAAGCGGAATGCCTGCATCCACTTCCCTGGTGTTGAGGAGGGATGAGGTATCGCTGTTATCGGTTGCGTTGATGGATGAAAAAGCCGGTGAACTGGCCAGCTGTAAACTGGACAGTGATGGCCTTGGCCTTGCAGAACGGGTCAATGCTGAAATTGACGGAGCCATCGAGGAAGTTAATGCACTTATTATACGAATTCAGCAACGATGATTTTGCCCTCGGTGAGTAGTTCGGGTAATCAGAGCTGCCACTGGTAGCCGTGCTGGTGAACAGTGTTTCCGACGGTGGATACAAAAAGTCAGTTGTTGTTTGATTGCTGCCTGCTGTGGTGCCCGTGGTGAGTCGAGTGGGATGAGCATCAGTACTTTTCTGCAGGCAGTTTACCTCAGCGCAACCGGAATTTTCCAGCCGGGTATTGAGTTTGGTGTTACAGGCATAGGTGCGAGTAAATAGATGATCAGTGTCGCCAGCGGCTATGCGTGCGTGAGCACCCTTGATGGTACTGTTGCAGGCAGCGGTATCGCTGATGGTTACATCTCCCCTTCGACCTCGATAGCCAGCGCCCACTGCGGCATAACCATATCTTCCGTGAGCTGATATCTGACAATCGATAGCGGTTGTCTGGCTAATCTTATTGTTGGAGTGCGCGTATTCTCCAAACTTGGCCACAGCAATCGCCGCAACAGTTCTTGTATCGCCTTTGCCTTCGGCTTTAATTGTCACATTTCTGGCAGTGGTGTTATGGATCGTGCATCGATAATCGAGAAAGGCAGTGGCAACAGCTGCCCAACGTTTGGAGTACAATTCACTATGTTCGGCCAGAGTATGTTTGATCGTACTACTCTTGCAATTTGCTGTTACGATTCCCGTAGAGGGTCCGTCAAATCTTGAGTCAAAAGCATACCCATCTAACATAAGAATGTTTTTGATAACAGTAGTATTGCTAATATGGCAGCTCGACGCTGAGGCAACAACTACCGCATTCTTTGGGTCAATACTGAACCTTCTCCCGGAAAGTATGGTGTTATTGAAGGCATAGGTACCCTCAATAGTTGTGCCACTCGCACACCCCGCAACACCACCGGCGTGGACATATCGCGTGCTGTCGGTCAGATGGTTATTGGTAAGTTTCGAGTTTTTGACAGTGACTTTTCCCACCATTTTACCAGCCATCAAGCCAGTGCAGGTCTTAATACGCGTATCTTCGTATGGGTCACTTCCCGTGGTGATAGTACAATTGTCAATCGAATTATTGTCCAGGGAAGCGGGTCCTTCGGCCTTTCCGGTTAATACTCCTACACTATGATACCCATGCTTTTTTCTTGTATATGCGCTCATTATCGAGTGCTTGACTTGGTTGCCTTCCAGTTTTGAGCTGCCTTTGATCTCTCCCGCCAGCATTCCAATATTTCCCGAGCCATCTCCTGCTTCCAACTTGAAATAAGAATGTTCCACGGTGTTATTTTTCAACTGCGCATGTTCGCTGGCTTCGCAGGCGATTACGCTCTTATTACTGGTAAATTGCCGGACATTTATATCTACACGAGCATTTGTAACCACCACGTTACGTACTATTCCCCCTCTTTCCACCTGCTGGAAGAGGCAGTTATTCAGGTTGCTAATGCTCTTGCCGTTACCGTTGTATTCCCCAGTGAAGTGCTGGATGGGTGAGTGGTTGCCAGCATCAATATCCGGGCTAAGTCGGGTTCACTACTCACCGATTGGGTGAGCACTCTGATTCACCCCAAAGCCGCGGATTGCAGGGGCTTCAGATGAATTTATGCGGTTCAACTGCTGAATTCAGGTTTAAGTAGTTGGTCAAACCCAAATGCAATCGTATATTTCTGGCTAAGTCGGCGGTTACTATCAACGCAGGGAGCATAGCCGTGGCTATGGAGTTGTAACTCCGCACGACTGAATGGATGCAGGAGCAGTTGCCGAGAGTGGCTGATGGTCAGAAACCAGGATTTCATTTGGTTAACTATTATGGCCTGACAAGGCTTTCAGATGAGAAATCAATGAGCAATGACGTAGTATATGGCCTGCATGCGGTGCAGAGCCTGTTTGAACGGTCACCCGAAAGGGTATTGGAGCTTCAGGTCCAGAAAGGGCGTACGGATAGGCGAATCAATACATTAGTTGATCAGGCCAGGGATCTGGGCGTTTCTGTCCGATTTGTTGATCGCAGTCGTCTGGATGCCAAAGCGGATGGTGTGCATCAGGGTATTATGGCCAGAGTTTCTGCAGCCCGGGTTTATCGGGAGGAAGATCTGGAGGATATCCTTGATCGGCTGAATGAACCACCATTCCTCCTGATTCTGGATGGTGTTACTGACCCACACAATATTGGAGCCTGCCTGCGGACCGCCGATGCAGCAGGCGTGCAGGGGGTTATTGTGCCCAAAGATAAATCCGCCAGTCTCAATGCCACAGCAACCAAAGTGGCCTGTGGTGCGGCAGACAATGTGCCCCTGATTCAGGTGACCAATCTGGCACGATGTATGGAATGGCTCAAGAAGCGAGGTATCTGGATGGTTGGTACCGCAGGTGAGAGTTGCGGCAATATTTATCAGTCAGATTTAACCGGACCTCTGGCACTGGTCATGGGCGCAGAAGGTAAAGGAATGCGTCGCCTGACCAGAGACCTGTGTGACTTGCTGATTTTTATTCCAATGACCGGTTCTGTCAGTAGCCTCAATGTATCGGTTGCTACCGGAGTGTGTTTATTTGAGGCGGTTCGGCAGAGGCAATGATTGTCACCACTGTGATTTCACTGAGACTCGGACAGCCTCCCGGAGCAACGCAGGAGCAGCTGCCGAGAGTGCCGTCACAAGGAGTCAGAAATATTCTATTCCATATGGACAACTACTTAAGAAATACCTGAATCCGTAAGGTTTTGATTGCACCGGAAGAATTTTACCAATTTAATA